>NZ_DBFCCJ010000064.1:0-123041 GCF_048380235.1 Ventrimonas sp.
AGAAAGACCTGCGCCGGAAGAAACGCTCAGCTTTTATGTTGCGGAGTGTTTGGAGTTTACGTTTGCGGGAGAGTTTCACGACCATCTGACCATGGAAGAAGCCTTGGAAGCCTATGACAAGATTCCGTCCGAACGGATGAATGCTGACAAGTGCATTGGATTCTGCATCGAGGAAGATGGTGGCTTTGTTGGAATGTATGAGCTGGTCGTGAACGATAAAGTGCAGCGCGAGAACATCAATTCCATCAACTACTTCAGGGATGATAAGCTGGTGCAGCAGGCTATCTCTGATATGGAAAAGCTGATGGCGGCACGGCAGCAGAGTAAAGAGCAGGAACGCGGCAGTACGAAAAAGTCTGTTCTGGATGCCCTGCGCAGTCTGAAAGCCAAGAAACAGGAGCAGCCTGCACAGAATCAGCCTAAACCGCAGAAAAGCAAAAAGAGGGGAGATATTGAGTTATGAGCAATGTGCATTTTGATGAACTGGAATTGATGCTGATGGCGATGTTTGAGCAGCCGACACTCAAAGATACGATTCAGGTGTTGCTGGAAGTTCAGCCGCTTGTAGCAGAGGATGCAGAGATGTCTGCGCTTGTCCAGCAGACCATCCCGAAGATGCAGCGGTTGAATGAGCAGCAGTTCAAGGGTTTGGAACTGGAATGGCATAGGCCGGAGGATGATGCAGGAAAATGAGTTCAGATATATTTGTGATTTACCAGATCGACAATTCCGAGAAAAATCGTGAGTATCGCTGCCGCAGCTATGAATACCAGATTCAGCATGGCTTTATGATAACCGCAGACAATTATGGCACGGGCTATTCTGGTACGGCTACGCGAGGAATGGGCGCGGAAGCGATTCGTGAAAAGATGGAAAGCATTAACCCGGACAAATTCAAAATTAGAAAATTTGGGGTCAGTGATGTGATTGGATTGACTGAGGCAGGCAAAACCTCTTTTTTCTATGTTGATAAGGATAGGCTGGTGAGATTCAACGGCTTTTTCCCAAAGCCCCAGAGTGGCACATACCTGATTCTTGATGAGGGCGGCTATCAGGTGGCAGGACAAAAAGGCACATGGATGGTATCGGATGAAGTAGAGGTCGATGGTCAGCGGTTTGTTCAGATGAGAAGTGAACAAACAAAAAATTCGCCGCCGAGCATTATTCTTCACGAGAGTGGAGCCTTTGTGACGCAGACAGCTTTAGGTTTCGATGGAGAAGCTACCAGAAAGATGCGTGCTTTCCTGCAGGGCCCAAAGCCTGAACTGCTGCACCATCAGAAGTTCTTTGAAAACGGTACAGCGGAACGCGCCAAAGAATCCGGCACAGAGCAAAACTACAATATGATAGATGGCTGCGTCAACAATGTACCGAAAAAGCCCCGGCGCATTGGCGGCAGGTGGTCGGTGCTTGATCGGCTGCATATTAAGCAGGCTGAGCGGCGACAAAAAGACAATGCGCCGCAGCAGGAACAGGAAAGAAGCCGAAAAAACTAACAATAAGTGTTTTCAAAGAGGTGGCTCCAAAAAGGGGCCACCTTTTTACTTTAGAATGAATAGACATCAAGCTAAATGTACAAGATATTTGTAAAGCAAAAGAAAAAATAGAACGAATAAAAACGATAAAAATGTATCGAATGTACTTTTCTATTGACAAAAACACACGAGATGATATAATGAAATAGAAAGGGAGGGGTTTCAATGAAACATAACATCGTGCGAATCAATAAAATTGTGCTGAACAATTTTAAAAATGTGAAAAAGGGCATTGTTGAAATGCCTGCATACAGTGGAAAAGAACTGTTTTCAGAAAAGGCGGATGTTTTGGGTCTGTATGGACAGAACGGATCAGGAAAGACATCTGTTGTTGAGGCTCTTCGCTTTGTAAAAACACTTTTGAGCGGAGAAAAACTCCCTGCTGATGCGAAAGAGTACATTGCGCAAGGCGAAGAAGAGTGTGAAATTGATGTGAGCTTTTCTGTAGCTGAGGAAGTACAGAAAGAAACTGTAAACTACAGTGTGGCTTTAAAAAAAGATGCGGATGGATTTGTGATTTCACATGAACGCATGACGGTTGTTCCGAGAAAAGAGAGCATCCGTGCTGTTGAATCCACCTTGATTGATTATCAGTATGATAATGAGGATGTTACGTTTGCACCAGAGTATCGTTATAAGAAGCTGGTTGCAAATGATAAGAAGGTGCGGGTTGCCCTGAATGTTGCACAGGCAATCTCGATCAAATCCCATCAGTCTTTTATTTTCGGAGAAGAGGGATACCGGGTGTTTTCTCAGTGCAAAGAAGATGTAATGGGAGAATACAGCGGTCTTTTTGCAATATTACAAAAGTATGCTCTGGTGAATTTGTTCGTGATCAACAACGAACACTCTGGCCCAATCAGTATGAATCTGGTACTGCCTGTTGCATTTTATCTGAGGGATGGAGAGCATATTACAACGGGAGATTTGCCCATACGGATTGACGAACCGTCCGTTGTTACCAAAAGACAGTTTCAGCTTGCGCAGACAATTATTGATGGTATGAACATTGTACTGAAAAATGTTATCCCAGGCATGGAAGTAGAGGTTCATAACTTCGGAGAGCAGCTGTTGGACAATGGAGATACTGGGTATAAAATTGAATTATTGTCTAAACGCGGAGATATTTCCATTCCGCTTAAATATGAATCAGAGGGTATCGTAAAAATTGTTTCTTTCTTAAATGTTCTGATTTGCGTTTATAACAATCCATCTATGTGTCTGGTAATCGATGAATTGGATTCCGGGGTGTTTGAGTATCTTCTCGGAGAATTACTAGCGGTTTTTTCTGATGGAGGAAAGGGACAACTGATTTTTACCTCACACAATCTGAGGGCATTGGAGATGCTTGGAAAGAAGAGCATCCTATTCTCGACGACAAATCCCTGCAACCGATATATCCGCCTGCAGAATGTGCAGACCAACAATAATCTTCGTGACCTGTATTTGCGCAGTCTGACGCTAGGAGGCCAGAAAGAAGAAATGTACGAAGAAACGGATAGTGTGGCGATTGGTCGCGCCTTCCGTCGTGCAGGAAAGGCGGTGGAAGCTCATGTCGAAAGCTAAGAAAGTTATCTTCGTTATTGTGGAAGGCCCGACCGACGAGGATGCACTTAGTTCTGTGCTAAAACAAATTTTTTCATCTGCAGAAGTTCATTTCCATGTGATTCATGGAGATATTACAACGGAAGATGCGATTACTGCAAATAATGCGAAAAGTTATGTAGCAAAGCGAATTGCAGCGGAGATGAAGAAGTACGCATATAAAGAAAGCGATATTTTGCAGATTGTTCATTTGATAGATACGGACGGTGCGTTTATTCCTGACAATTTGGTAAAGACCAGAACGGAAAAAGGCATTCAGTATTTTGAGGATCACATTGAAACGGGCGAGGTCAAGTATATTCAGGAACGGAATCAAAAGAAAAGCAGTGTAGTGGCTTCTTTGTGCTCTACTGGAAAAATGAAGTCGAGTATCCCTTATTCAATTTACTATTTCTCAAGAAATATGGAACACGTTCTGCATAATGTGGCAACTGAACTGACAGACGATCAAAAAGTAGAACTGGCCGATGCTTTTGCAGACAGGTATGAAGAGAACCCAATGGATTTCGTTGCCTTCATAGAGTCTGAGGAAGTGGCTGTTCCCGGAGGCTATACACAGACATGGACGTTTATTCGAGAGGGAACTAATTCACTGAATCGCCATAGCAATCTTCGGATTCTTTTTGAACAGGAAAATTTGAAAAGCACAGATTAAAAATGGCATCGTTATAAAGCAGGGATGAGCTACTTCTTGTTAAAAGGGTGTTGTTGCAATGAATGCAAAAAGCTGCGTAGAGTTTGTTCTTCAAGCTATGAATAATGTTGATGACGAATACTTAAATGTTAAAATAGCAGTGGATTATGTGGGACACAAGGAAATAAAAAGAAGGGAAAGAGTTTATGCCTATGAGCTTTATCATCAAATGAGATTGATACAAGAGCAGAAATTCGGAAGTGAGTTTACTATAAATGGTGAGATAGATAAAAGTGGACACAAGATTATTAAAGAACCATTTAACCCTGATTTTGTGATTCATCAGCAAGGTAAGATGGGTGAAAATTTCTGTGTGGTTGAATTGAAGACAATAAATAAGAAAAGTGGCATTCAAAAGGATTTTCATACGATAACCTGTATGATGCACTGCTATCGGTACAAAATTGGGATTTTTGCGATCGCGGGAGTTTTGCTATCTGATATAAAATCTATATTAGTAGAAGTTTGGAATACACAGGAACATCTTCAAGAGCATGGTGAGAAAATTTATGTGATTGCACAAGATGATAATGGAAAACTCTGTGCAAAGAATATGGCCAATATTATACATAGTGTGTAAGAAATAGCCAGCGTGTTGTGTGGAATGTACCACATGATACGCTGGCTGTTTTTGCTTGTGTCCGGTTTAGAAAGACTGATTAGAGAGAAGGCTCGTGTTTGCGAGTATGTTGCTGTTCTCGCTGCTGAATTTGCGCATTACCAAGAATGCTGTCAACATTGGCGCATACAGTCTGGAGTTCCCTGTGGTAATCTTTGAAATAGTGGTATGTGTCATACTGCGCATCTTTCTGAATGGTAAGCTGCTCCTTTTCAGCCCGGAGGTCTTTCATGGTAGGGAACTTTCCATCTGGGGAGTGCTGCTTTAGAATGTGGATGGCTTCTTCATATTTGGCAATATCCTCTGCATGAGCCTGACGGACAGATTTCTTATTGCCGGATTTCAAAAAATCACCATAGACTGATTTTGTAGAAAGATACTGTCCTAAATAACGAATCTGTTCATTGACCTTTTTCAATTTGGCTTCGGTGAATTTGGCATCACTTCGAGCTTTCGCCATTTTGGATTGGATGGTGTCAGTGGTATCGGAGAGTTTTTCGTAAGAATCGTATAGGAATAAAATATTATGATTCGAATAAGATGAAAACTCTGGGTCAAACAGCAAAATATGCTGTGGAGAAAGAGAAAAAAGTTGTTCTAAGAGCAATACCTTTTGGGCAGCTTAAAGCAAATCAAATAATGATGTGGGAGGAATGAGATATGCAATTATTGAGTGTTATTGTCCCTGTTTATAACGTTGAAAAGTTTATAAACGACTGTATTGATTCGATTTTAGGACAAAGCTATAAAAATATTGAATTGATTTTAGTCGATGATGGCTCAACCGATTCATCCGGTGAAATATGTGATAAATATTGCAGTGTTGATAAAAGAGTAAAAGTAATCCACCAGAATAATAAAGGCTGCTCAGCAGCAAGAAATGCCGGAATAGCTAACGCAAAAGGAAATTTGATTGCTTTTATGGATGCGGATGATTTATTTGATCAAGATATGTCTGAGTTGCTAATCAAGAATCTTGACATGACAAACTCAGATGTATCAGCGTGTTCTTATGTAAAGGAGTACAATCTTGATAGAGGTAAAATTATTGGATTGCATAAAATAATACCAGACCCGATTGTCTTTATAGGGAAAAGTGCGATATATGAAAGCGTAACACGTAATGAAAAGTCAGTAGAAGGATATCTTTGGAACAAGGTTTGGAAAAGGGAAGTAATTGGAAATCGTTTGTTCCGTGAAGATATTGTAATGTGTGAGGATTCCATTTTTTCGTGGGAGGTTCTAAAATCTGTAAACAGAGTTTGCTACTGCGATTTGCCAATGTATCATTATAGAATTCTTACTACAAGTGCAACAAGGAATTCATCTCTTGAAAAAATGAGTGGGGCGTTAGTATCTTATGAATTGATGCTGGATGATGCGTCACTGCTACCAAAAGATGTGGTGAAAAATTTAGCGATACAATATCTTGGATGGAATTATACAATTTTTCAGCATATGATAAGAGAAAAAGAACGAACCTCCTCTCTTTATGAAAAAGTTAAATCAAACTGTGTCTGTTATCAGGAGTATAGTTGCTACTTAGGACTAGCAGATAGAATAGGAATCAATGCTATAGCAAAACATAATTATACTTGTGCGAAACTTTCAGTGCAAGCCGTTGGAATTATGCAATTAATAAAAAAGAAGATATGCAGAATTGTGAAAAAACAAGTATGATTCTAATATGGTTTTTGCATGAATGTTTGATTGATGAATTTACGGTGAGAAAATCGAGAATAAGGTTATTATCGATGTTATTATAATGAACATATTGTAGGCATAATGAAAGGAATACATAATGATGTCTCATACAATTAACTCTGGGGGGCAAGAAACAGAAATGTTGATTGCTTTAAAATATTTCTAATGGTTTTGATTGTTACTCATCATGGAATAGTGCATGGACTTGGGCTTAAGAACAAAGTTGACGTAACAACGAGTGGACGATTTGAATTGATTGTTTTTTTTTTACCATTATGTTTTTTAGAATCAATAGGTGTTTGTTGGAAATTGTTTTTTATTCTTTTGTATGCTACTCTGCTAAGTTTGACTTGTATGGGAATTGATAGTATTCGTAAAAAAATATATGATTGCGTAAAAATGTATTTGGATGTATTGAGGGCGCAAAGCGTCAAGCATTGTTAGACTATCGAGCTTTTATTAACAGAGAAATATGAAAAAACCTGGAGGAAAAAGAGAGATGAAAACAACATTACTTATTATGGCAGCCGGTATTGGCAGTCGCTTCGGAACAGGAATCAAGCAGTTAGAGCCGGTGGATGATGCTGGACATATTATCATGGACTACTCGATCCATGATGCAATCGAGGCAGGTTTCAATCATGTAGTATTTATTATCCGCAAGGATATCGAAAAGGAATTCAAAGAGGTCATCGGTGATCGCATTGCCTCCATTTGCTCTTCTCATAATGTAACTGTTGACTATGCTTTCCAGGATATTAACGATATTCCGGGTACTCTGCCGGAAGGTCGTACAAAACCTTGGGGAACCGGTCAGGCTGTGCTTGCTGCAAAGAAGGTTCTTGATACACCGTTCATTGTGATCAATGCAGATGATTACTATGGCAAGGAAGGCTTCAAGGCCGTCCATGAGTATCTGGTGAATGGCGGAAAGTCCTGCATGGCGGGTTTTGTGCTGAAGAACACGCTGTCTGATAACGGTGGCGTGACTCGTGGCATCTGCAAGATGGATGAGCAGAACAACCTGACCGAGGTTGTGGAAACCAAGAATATTGTAAAAACTGCAACTGGGGCAGAAGCAGACGGCATGGCTGTGGATGTGAATTCTCTGGTATCCATGAATATGTGGGGCCTGACTCCAGAGTTCTTGGATGTGCTGGAGGAAGGTTTCAAAAAATTCTTCGAGAAAGAGGTTCCGGGCAATCCTCTGAAGGCGGAGTATTTGATTCCTATCTTCATCGGTGAACTGTTGGAACAGGGAAAAATGTCCGTAAAGGTTCTGAGAACCAATGACACTTGGTATGGTATGACATATCATGAGGATGTCGCAGCCGTAAAGGACAGCTTCAAGAAGATGCTGGAAAACGGCGTGTACAAGGCTGACCTGTTCAGTGATTTCTAAACAATGATGAAAGAAACTATTGATTTATTCGGGAAGATCCTCACAAACATCATGACTGTGCTATATGAGCCGTTTGGCTTTTCGCTTCTTCTTTCCTTTTTGGCCATGTTTTTCTATCTGTATGCGTATGAGCCTACCGCAGCAGGCAAAGGATGGAAGAGCGCCATAGTGACTTGGTATCAGAAATTTAAAGAGAGCGTGTTCTTTCGGAAGATGTTCTTACTAGTTTTCGTGACATCGATGATCTTGTTCCGAACGCTACTGAATCGGAACCTGTGGCTAAATCCTCTGTCAAATGTCATGGGTGGCTGGGGCATCTGGGAGACCATGAACGGTGAGCAGAAACTTACAACTGAGTGCATTGAGAACGTGATCATGATGGTGCCGTTCACCAGCATGGTTATATGGACATTTCAAGAGAAAGTGAGCAGTAGCTGGAAGAAGATACTGTGGTATAGCGGAAAGGTAGCGTTCATTTTTTCGATAAGCATTGAGGTGCTACAGCTGTTTTTAAGGCTCGGTACATTCCAACTGTCTGATTTGTTCTATAACACAGTCGGTGGAATGATTGGCGGTTTAATGTACTACGGAATTACGAAGAAAAAAAAGCGTCTGTAAAAGAATAGAATTATGTGGAATATTGGGAGCGGTGGCTCCCGATGCTGCTCGGATAATCACACACCTCTTCGTGGTGAGTAGCAGGCAACGATCTGTGATCGGCAGAGATGTGATAACGAATAAATGTAGAAAAACAAATAGGTGCTATCATTATGGACGATATTATATATTTCATTTATTATCCCACAGTGATATAATTAAACCATCATAACAGGAAAGAGGTTATCACCTATGCCCAGAACCAAAGGTAGCAAGAATAAGCCCAAAACTGTGACTGCTGATTTTGCAACGCAGATTGCGGAAAAGCAGTCCGCGAAGGAAGCACTCACAGCCGAGATTGCATCCATCACCGCCAACATTGACACTTTGAAGGCTGATTTGAAAGCAAAAAAGGCTGCTTTGAGGAAGGCCGAATAAGAAGTGGCCACTCTGGAAGAAAAGAAAGCAAAGGCAGATGCTAAGGCTGCAGAGGAAGCAAAGAAAGCAGAGGCAGAATCTGTTCTGAAAAAGCTGCTTGCTGAAGGCATGAGTGCTGATGAAATCCTCGAAAAACTGAAATAACACGAAAAACCCGTGATGGACAGGCGTAACGCGCCGTTCATTACGGGTTTTAGGGTTATAAGAACATAAGTTCATCCGGCGGCAACATCAAACTGAAAATGTGCAGGAAGGTTGAACTGTTTGATAAACGCGTGGTGCTGGGCGTGATAGTGCCTTAGATCGTATCCCAGATGATGCAACTCAAGAAGTTTCACCATCACCAGATTGAGGTGAATCCGCTTAGCTACAGCAATTTGCGCAGCGTCCAGCCCACGTTTCGTCATTTGATAGACTTCATCACTGTCCAGCATCAGGTGGGATGTGAAAGCGTTATGCTCATAAAGAAGGATGTGCTTATCCTTAATGGTCAGAAATTTGTTCAGAGTATGCAAGTCCATAAGAAGCTGATGCTCCAGATAATGTCCGAGTGCATAGCCGCACACCATCTGCTTTGTCTGTTTGTCCAGCTGGCGATTGATAAGGATCAGTGGTTTATCAAAATAGAGCGAAAGTAAACCCAACATATCTTTAATGCGGGATGTCTCGCTGATGTCCAGACTGCAACTGCGCGCAATCTGTTTGATGTTGCGAGTTCCGGCATTTTGGACAAGTTCGAAACAGAAAAGTAAAAGACGGCGGAGATAGCGAGTGGAAAGTTGCTTCAAATGGTGAGATTGTTACCTGGGGCAATACCTCGGTCAATCAGGTTGTTGAACCGGAAACGATAAACGATTAAAAAATACAAAAGGGGAAATGATTATGGATACGACATTATTGATTATGGCTGCAGGAATCGTCTCCCGCTTCGGCGGCGGCATCAAACAGTTAGAGCCGGTCGACGCAAGCGGTCACATCATCATGGACTACTCTGTCCATGATGCGATCGAGGCGGGCTTTAACCGCGTGGTATTTATTATCCGCAGGGACATTGAGCAGGAGTTCCGTGAGGTGATCGGAGACCGTATTGCGGCAGTCTGTGCGGCACATCAGGTAACCGTAGATTACGCATTCCAGGATATTCACGATATTCCGGGAGAACTTCCGGAAGGCAGAACCAAACCGTGGGGAACCGGTCAGGCAATCCTGGCAGCGAAAAATCTGCTGGATACTCCGTTCGTTGTCATCAACGCAGACGATTACTACGGAAAAGAGGGCTTCCGCATTATTCATGAATATCTGGTACAGGGCGGAACCTCCTGTATGGCAGGCTTTGTGCTGAAGAATACCCTTTCCGATCACGGCGGCGTGACCCGTGGTGTCTGCAAGATGGATGCAGACAATAACCTGACCGAGGTCGATGAGACCAAGAACATTGTAAAGACTGCGGACGGCGCGGAGGCAGACGGAAAAGTGCTTGACTGCAATTCTCTGGTTTCCATGAATATGTGGGGACTGACACCGGACTTTTTAAAACAGCTGGAGCAGGGCTTTGAGGAGTTCTTTGAGAAAACTGTTCCGGAGAATCCGCTGAAATCCGAATACCTGATTCCAATCTATATCGGAGAACTGCTGGAAAAGGGCGAGATCTCCGTAAAAGTCCTTCCGACCAACGACACCTGGTACGGCATGACCTATAAAGAGGATGTGGCACTGGTGAAGGAAAGCTTCCGGAAAATGCTGGAGGCGGGTGTGTATAACGCTGATTTATTTGCAGACTTATGATGTACTGGGAGAGGATGTTCACAGTGTGAGAAAAAATGAAGGGAAAATAAACTGAAATAGAGGTGAGAGAACGTAAGAAGGCTGAAGCCGAAGCAGTGCTGAAGAAGCTGCTGGCAAGCGGCATGAGTGCGGATGAAATCCTCGAAAAACTGAAATAAAATCGACCGTGTGGACAAACTGAACTCCAGGAGTTCACACGGTGTTTTTTGAAGGTTGCCGTATAGTTTATAACGAAAATAAAAGAAGAACAAAAATAAAAGAAATGGAGTGTGACACAAAATGAACTTATCCAAAATACATCATATTGCAATCATTGTATCTGACTATGAAGCAGCTAAGGATTTCTATGTAAACAAGTTGGGATTCTCTGTCATTAGAGAAAACTACCGTCCGGAGCGAAAGGACTGGAAGCTGGATCTTCGTGTCAATGAATACACAGAACTGGAGATTTTCGCTGAGGAAAATCCTCCGAAGCGTGTGAACCGCCCGGAGGCCTGTGGTCTGCGTCACCTTGCGTTCTGCGTGGATAGCGTGGAACAGACAGTGAATGAGCTGGCGGAGGTGGGAATTGAATGTGAGCCGATTCGGGTTGACGATTACACCGGCAAGAAGATGACTTTCTTCCATGATCCGGATGGACTGCCGTTGGAGCTGCATGAGTAAAGGGGTGGACAAAATGATATTCCGTAAGGCAGAAAAAGTAGATTTTTACAAAATAAGATCCCTGTACTGGAACTTGATCGACCAAGACCAGGATGACCCGTCATTTCCACATTGGAAGAAAGGAATCCACCCATCTGATGAGATGATACTGGACAGCATCGATAAGGGAGACCTGTATGTGCTGGCAGATGGTGAGGAAATCGCAGCGTGTGTCATAGCAAACGATGAAAAGGTCGAAGGGTATGCAGATGCTCCGTGGCAGGTTGATTCGGATGATATAATTGTTCTTCATGTTTTGGCAGTTCATCCGGATCATCGTGGAAAAGGACTGGCGCGGAGATTAGTAGAGAATGTGATTGAACAGGAAAGAAAAGCTGGCAAGATGGCATTGCGACTTGATGTGATCGAGAACAACACAACGGCCGAAAGGCTGTATCAGAAACTGGGCTTTCGATATATTCATACCAAGACCCTTTATTATGATGTGGTCGGAGAGATGACGTTCAAATTGTATGAACTGGTGCTGTGAGCTATGGGAGAGAAAAGAACATATAAAGCCAGAAAGCCTGGCGGCGGCCGAAAAAAACAAAAGCCGGAGTATGATGCCGGGGAGAATCTGAAAGAACAGATGGATGCGGCTGTGGCGCTTTATGAGAAGGACTGCTCCCTCCGAGCCATTGCAGATGTGCTAACTCTGAATCCAATCAAAGTAAGAAAGCTGCTCATTACGGCCGGTGTCTATCAATCGGAAGCAGCGGAGAAGGTACAGGATACCTTTGAGGAGTATCGAGAAACACAGAACTATAAAGAAGCAATCCGCTCAACCGCAAATATTATGAATCTTTCTAAAGCTTCTGTTACCTCGTACCTACCATATCAGAAAGGCGTGTACTTTTCGAGTACAGCAGAAAAAGAGAAGATTAGTGTTGGAGCAGAGCGGCAGCGGAGATACAGAGCAATAAGAAAACTGAGATCAGAGCCAACAGAGGAGCACCTGTGGGAGACGGTCTTGCTGTATTCGGGTGTGCGTTTTACAACCTATTCCGGCTTACCCTTTACCTATGAAATACGGAAGGGTCGGAATGGACAATACACAAAAGAGCTGTGGATCGACCGCCGGGAGAACAGTAAAAGCCTGGCGTGGAGTTCGGTGCTGCTGGCACTACGGAATATGAAAAAGGTGGGAGAGGTGGTAGACCGCCCGAAAGCGCTGGGGGATATCCGGGGAGTGACTTACATCTACGGGATGTTCTATCGGTTCGGACTGATCGATGTGCCGGACAAGGTAAAAGAGAAGATTGGGCATCCCTATATTATAACTTAAAATGCTCGAAGCAATAAATGACGCAATTAAAATATCGTCATTCATCTGCATAATTATGCCTTTTCAGTTGAGAATACAGGCCTGCGCTGTTACAATTTCAGCATATTATCATAAATTTTGTGAGGTGTTCGGTCATGGAAAATATGACGATGATTCAGGAAAAACGGAAAAAAATGAGAAGTCAGCTGGAGGAAGCATACAGGCAGCAGGATGAAGAGAGGGTTGTGGATGTGGCAAAGGGCCTGAGCGCACTGGCCGGAGAAATCTTAAGAGGTCATGCGGACTCCGGCAGATAGAGCATGAGAGTTTGTGCTTCGATTGGAGAATAGAATGTTTTTTGATGTTTTGCGTTGTATTATCATAGATTTCTTTGAGCCGGTTTCCTATTTACTGCTTATTTTCGCTGCGGGCGTGCTGGCAGCGGGATTTTTCCTGGGGATCCGGAGGGTGACAGGATGGAGGATCCGGTTTCAGATTTCAGCAAATGGTCTGTGCCGGGTCCTTTTGCTGGTGTATCTGCTGGTTTTGCTGCAGACGGCTCTTTTTTCCCGGGAGCCGGGCAGCCGCTATTCCCTGGACCTTACCCTGTTTGAGACCTGGGGCCGCTCGGCAGTCAGCCGTGCATATTTTATCGAAAATATCCTGATGTACCTGCCTTTCGGAATCCTGGCGCCTGCCTGCTTTCGGAAGCTGGAACGGCCCTGGGTCTGTGTGCTGACGGCATTTGCAAGCTCAGTGCTTCTGGAATGGATCCAGCTGCTTACCCATCGGGGGTATTGTCAGCTGGATGATGTGGTCACGAATACGGCGGGAGCGCTGGTGGGCTGGTGTCTCTGGAGGCTGCGAAAGCTTCCGTCCCGTGTAAAAAAAATCAGGAAACAGCATCGGGATTTTTGTTGATTTTACGGCCGGTTTTTATTACAATACATATGCGCCTCTGTGTGTGGCAGATATTGCGTTTTTATCTGCGGGCATGGAGGATCTGCGCTGAGAACATGCATAAGGAGATTGCATCATGGAAAAAATCACAAGTTTTACCATCAATCATTTAAAACTTCTTCCGGGAATTTATGTGTCCAGAAAGGACAAGGCCGGGGATGGCATCATCACGACCTTTGATATTCGCATGACCAGACCCAATTTTGAACCGGTCATGAATACCGCGGAGATTCATACAATAGAGCATCTGGCAGCTACGTTTCTGCGCAATCACGACGGAATTAAGGACCGCGTGATCTATTTTGGCCCAATGGGCTGCCGCACCGGCTTTTATCTTCTGCTGACCGGCGATTACCAGTCCTGCGACATCGTTCCGCTTATGCGGGAAATGTTTGCGTTCATCCGTGATTTTGAGGGCGAGGTGCCGGGAGCCAGCGCAAGGGACTGCGGCAATTACCTCGATATGAACCTTTCCATGGCAAAATGGCTTGCAGACCGTTTCCTGCGGGAGGTAATGGACAACATAGATGACAGCAGGCTGACCTATCCGCAAGATTAAGAAAAGGCTGAGATCGAATGAGAAAAGTAATACGCGGCATATCAAAGAAAACTATCGAATATATCCTTCAGCTGTTCAGCCCGACCATGGATGATTATCCCTATGTGCTGGATCTGAAGGAGGATTCTTTCCTTATAGCTTCCACGGCGGTACAGCGTTTCCGGCTGCCTGCAGATCATTTTTTTAACTCTCGGGAACTGCACCGGCAGTTTGTATATCCGGAGGATCTGCCGGCTTTGTGGGAAGATCTGGACCGGATCCGGTCCGGTGAGAAGAGTGACCACAACATGGATTACCGCTGGCTGGACCGGCATGGAGATCCGGTCTGGATTAACTGCAGGGGTCTGGTGCTTTATGAGCAGGATGGCTCCCCCAGGTATCTGATCGGATGCATCAATGAGATCGGCAAAAAGCAGAAGGCAGATAATGTCAGCGGCCTTCTGGGTGCAGGCGGACTCTGGCAGTATGCCCAGGAGTTTCCGGCTTTTCTTCCGGACGGCTTTGTCATGCGTCTGGGAATGGATGATCTGGGTGTGGTAAACAGCAGCTTTGGCATGAATTTCGGAGATTACCTGTTAAAGGAAACTGCAGATTGCATCCAGAGGGTCATGGAGCCGGAGCAGAGGCTGTTCCGGCTGGTTTCGGACCAGTTCATCATTGCGGACTTAAGCGGGCGGAGCATCCGGGATGCAAAGCAGCTTTATGAACGGATCCGCACGGAAATCAGCAGCTGGGTGGAAGCCCACCAGTATCAGATATTGTTTACGGTATCGGCCGGGATCATCGGGACAGGGGGCCGTGCTAATGATTATGACCAGCTCCTCAAATATCTGGAGTTTGCCCTGAATCAGGCAAAACGGGCCGGAAAGAATGAGTCATATGTGTTCGCGGAGCACGATTATGAGGCCTGGAGGCGTCGCCAGAGGCTGGCAAAGCAGCTTTTATATGCGGTGAACAACGGCTATGAGGGTTTTGAGGTTTATTATCAGCCGGTGATGAATGCCCCGGAGCATCACCTGGTCTCAGCTGAGGCACTGATGCGCTTTTACATTCCGGCTGAGGCAGTCAGTCCACATGACAGCAGTGAGAAGGAGCAGAGGATGGTTTCACCGGCGGAATTCATTCCGATCCTGGAGGAGAGCGGACTCATTATTCCGGCAGGACGGTGGCTGCTCCACAAAGCAGCTGCGGATTGCAAAAAATGGCAGAAGGATTGCCCTGGTATGCGGGTACAGGTGAATGTATCTTATGTTCAGGTGGCAAAGGCCAATGTACTTCGGGAGGTCCGGGAGGCGCTGGAAGAATCCGGGCTTCCGGCAGAGTGCATGGGCGTGGAGCTGACAGAGAGCGGCTATCTGGATCCGGGCGGGCATTTCCGGAAGGTATGGCAGGGCTTAAAGGCTCTTGGCGTGAAGGTGCTTCTGGATGATTTCGGAACCAGATATTCCAACTTCCACTGTCTGGGAGACCTGACACCGAATGGACTTAAGATTGACCGGTCCTTCACCCGGAAGGCTCTGGCTGATTCCTATGAGTTCAATCTGTTGGCCCAGATGATCCAGATGTCTAAGCGTCTTGGGATCTATGTATGTATTGAAGGGATTGAGACCCAAGAAGAGCTGGAGCGGATACTTATGCTGGAGCCGGACCGCATTCAGGGATATTATTTCAGCCGTCCGCTGCCGGAGGAATTGTTTCGCAAAAAGTTTATCAGACAAAAGGAGATGTCGGGCAATGCATGATGATGTATACCAGTTATATTTAGATGAGATCGCAGCCATCCGTCCTATGGACACAGAGGAGGAAAGCCTGCTTTTAGAAAAGCTTAAGAGTGGAGACACCACGGTCCGCACTCGTCTGATGGAGGGCTATCTTCCGTTTATCGCGGAGACTGCAAAGGCTTACGCGGACCAGGGCCTTCCGATGGGAGATCTGGTGCAGGAGGCGAACATGGCGCTGATCATGGCGGCCGACCAGTACCGGGAGGGCGATTTCAAAAGCCAGGTCAAAGCCCTTGCGGATGAGATGATCCGGGCAGCCCTTGAGGAGCAGGGACTTGAGACTAAGGTGGAAGAGGAGATGCTTGCCCGCGTGAATGTCTTAAAAGAGGTTTCAAAGCGCATGGCCGAGGAGCTTGGACGGGAGGCTACGGTAGCGGAGCTTGCGGAAAAGATGAAGATGACCGAGGATGAGATCAGGGACATCATGAAGCTGACCCTGGACGCCATGAGTGTCAGCCCGGATGCGGAAGTGTAGTCTTACAGGATATAATTGATTAGCTACAATGATAAATGCCATAAGATATATTAATTTTATTTATAATATATCTTGTGGTATTATTTATTTGAATGAGATTTATCAGTCTCTGTTATGAATCGCAAACAAAAAAGGAGAAATACAGTACAGGAGGAACCACATGAGTGTAAAACGCGTGTATGTAGAGAAAAAACCGGAGTTTGCCGTAAAGGCCGGAGAACTTCGCGAGGAGATCGGCAGCTATCTGAGCATAGACACCGTGACAGGGGTCCGTGTATTGATCCGCTACGATATTGAAAATCTGTCTGAGGAGACCTATAAGCAGGCGCTCGTTACCATTTTTTCCGAGCCGCCGGTAGACTATGTATATGAAGAGGACTTCCCGAAGGAAGAGGGCGATACCGTATTTTCCGTAGAGTACCTGCCAGGCCAGTTCGACCAGAGAGCAGACTCCGCAGAGCAGTGCGTGAAGCTGTTAAAGGAGACCGAGGAGCCGGTCATCAGAACTGCGACCACCTATGTGCTTTCCGGTAAGCTGACTGAGGAGCAGACTGCTGCCATCAAGGCATTCTGCATCAACCCGGTCGATTCCCGTGAGGCAGGAAGCAGGAAGCCGCAGACTCTGGTGACGGTATTTGAGACCCCGGCAGATGTAGCTTCCTTCGAGGGCTTTACTGATTTTGATACTGCGCAGTTAAAGGAGCTTTACGATTCCTTAAACCTGGCTATGACCTTCCGTGACTTTGAGCATATCCAGAAATACTATGCAGGGGAGGAACATCGTGACCCGACCGTGACCGAGATCCGGGTGCTGGATACCTACTGGTCTGATCACTGCCGTCACACCACCTTCTCCACGGAATTAAAGGACGTGACCATCACCGACGGAGATTACAAGGCTCCGATCGAGGCTACCTATAAAAATTACCTGGCTGACCGCGAGGTGCTCTACAAGGGCCGTGATGACAAATTTGTCTGCCTGATGGATCTGGCACTGCTTGCCATGAAGAAGCTGCGTGCAGAGGGCAAGCTTGAGGATCTGGAGGTATCTGACGAGATCAATGCCTGCAGTATTGTAGTTCCGGTTGAGATTGACGGCGTGACCGAGGAGTGGCTGGTTAACTTCAAGAACGAGACCCACAACCACCCGACTGAGATTGAGCCTTTCGGTGGTGCCGCAACCTGTCTGGGCGGCGCTATCCGTGACCCGCTTTCCGGCCGTACCTATGTATACCAGGCTATGCGCGTGACCGGTGCTGCAGATCCGACCCGCCCGCTGTCTGAGACCTTAAAGGGCAAGCTGCCGCAGAGAAAGCTGGTCAACAGCGCGGCAAATGGCTACAGCTCCTACGGCAACCAGATCGGTCTTGCCACCGGCTATGTAAAAGAAATCTATCATCCGGATTATGTCGCAAAGCGTATGGAGATCGGTGCTGTCATGGGCGCTGCTCCGAGAAAATACGTGAAGCGTCTGAATTCTGACCCGGGCGATATCATCGTTCTGTTAGGAGGCCGTACCGGCCGTGACGGTATTGGCGGTGCTACCGGCTCCTCCAAGGTACATACCGAGGCTTCCATTGAGGTCTGCGGTGCAGAGGTCCAGAAGGGTAATGCTCCGACTGAGCGCAAGATCCAGCGTATGTTCCGCCGTCCGGAGGTCAGTGAGATCATTAAAAAGTGCAACGACTTTGGTGCGGGCGGTGTTTCTGTAGCGATCGGTGAGCTCGCGGCAGGCCTGCAGATCGATCTGGACAAGGTTCCGAAGAAGTATGCCGGCCTGGACGGTACCGAGATTGCTATCTCCGAGTCCCAGGAGCGTATGGCTGTGGTCCTGGATCCGTCTGACGTAGACAAATTCCTGGGCTTTGCTGCCGAGGAAAACCTGGAGGCTATCCCGGTTGCAGTGGTTACCAGTGAGCCGCGCCTTGTCATGAACTGGAGAGGCAAGACCATCGTAGATGTAAGCCGCGCGTTCCTGGACACCAACGGTGCCCATCAGGAGGCAAAGGTTGTTTTGGAGACTCCGGTCAAAGAGGGCAATCCGTTTGTTAAGAAAGAAGTAGCAGATGTGAAGGCCACCTGGCTGAACGTCTTATCCGACTTAAATGTATGTTCCCAGAAGGGTCTGGTGGAGCGTTTTGACGGCTCCATCGGCGCAGGCAGCGTATTTATGCCGTTTGGCGGCAAGTACCAGCTGACCGAGACCCAGACTATGGTTGCGAAGCTTCCGGTACTGAAGGGAAAAACCGATACCGTTACCATGATGAGCTACGGCTATGATCCGTATCTGTCCAGCTGGAGCCCGTATCACGGTTCTGTTTATGCCGTGCTTTCTTCCGTAGCGAAGATCGTGGCAAGCGGCGGTGATTTCAGAAAGATCCGCTTCACCTTCCAGGAGTACTTCAAGCGCATGACTGAGGATCCGACCCGCTGGGGCGCTCCGTTTGCAGCCCTGCTTGGTGCTTACAACGCACAGCTTGGCTTCGGCCTTCCGTCCATCGGCGGCAAGGACAGCATGTCCGGTACCTTCAACGATGAGAAGCACGGAGAGATCAACGTTCCGCCGACTCTGGTTTCCTTTGCGGTGGATGTGGACCATTATCCGAATATCATCACTCCGGAGTTTAAGAAGCCAGGCAGCAAGATCGTTGTATTCCAGATCGAAAAAGACCAGTATGACCTGCCGGATTACGCGCAGATCATGGATGGCTATGAGAAATTAAACGCAGATATCAAGGCTGGACGCATTCTTTCCGCTTATGCGGTAGAGGGGCACGGACTGGCTGAGGCTGTCAGCAAGATGGCCTTTGGCAACAAGCTTGGCGTGAAGATCGAGCATAACGTAGATCCGAGAGATTTCTTTGCCGCAGGCTGGGGCAATATCGTCTGCGAGGTTCCGGACGGCAAGGTGAGTGAGCTTTCCATCCGCTATACCGTGATTGGTGAGGTGACCGACAAGGCAGTCTTCGAGTACGGCCCGGTATCCATTTCCATGGATGAGGCCTTAGGCTCCTGGACTAAGACCCTGGAGAATGTATTCCCGACCACCTCCGGTGTAAAGCAGACTGAGGTGAAGTCTGAGCTGTTTAAGGCAGACAAGCTCTATGTATGCAGCCACAAGCTGGCACAGCCGACTGTATTCATTCCGGTATTCCCGGGCACCAACTGTGAGTACGACAGCACAAAGGCCTTTGAGCGTGCCGGCGCAAAGGTTGTAACGAAGGTATTTAAGAACTTAAGCGCGGAGGATATCCGTGATTCCGTAGAGGAATATAAGAAGGAGATCGCGAAAGCCCAGATCGTGATGTTCCCGGGCGGCTTCTCTGCCGGCGATGAGCCGGAGGGCAGCGCGAAGTTCTTCGCGACGGTATTCCGCAACGCAGTCATCCGTGAGGAGATCGAGAAGCTCTTAAACGAGCGTGACGGTCTGATGCTCGGTATCTGCAACGGCTTCCAGGCTCTCATCAAGCTTGGCCTGGTTCCGGAGGGACGTATCTGTGAGCAGACCGCTGAGTCTCCGACTCTGGCCATGAACACCATCGGACGCCATATTTCCAAAATGGTATACACCAAGGTTGTCACCAACAAGTCCCCGTGGCTTGCCGGCGCTGAGCTTGGCGGCGTATACTGCAATCCGGCATCTCACGGTGAGGGCCGTTTCGTCGCAAACGATGAGTGGTTAAAGAAGCTGGCAGCAAACGGCCAGATCGCTACCCAGTACGTGGATGAAAACGGAAACGCTACCATGGATGAGTTCTGGAACCCGAACGGCTCTTATATGGCTATCGAGGGCATTACCAGCCCGGATGGACGTATCCTGGGTAAGATGGCTCATTCTGAGCGCCGCGGTGAGGCGGTAGCCATGAACATCTACGGTGAGCAGGATATGAAGATCTTTGAGAGCGGCGTGAAGTATTTTAAGTAATAAGCGATAGATCCTGACGGGGTGCAGCATAGATGGCGGCGCCCCGTTTTTCGGTTTGTCGGGTATTGACAGAAAGTGCGATTTAAAGTATTATTTGGAATAACTGCCCCGGAAAGATCCGGGAACATTATGAGGAGAGACAGCGATATGAAGAAGGTTGTGAAGTTTGGCGGCAGTTCTCTGGCGAGTGCCCGTCAGTTCAAAAAAGTCGGAGATATCATCCGTGCAGATAAGACTAGAAGATATGTGATCCCGTCCGCACCGGGCAAGAGAAACAGCAAGGATACCAAGGTTACGGATATGCTGTATGAGTGCTATGCGGCTGCATCTGCCGGAGCATCCTACAAAAAGATCCTGGAGGCGATCAAGGCACGCTACCAGGAGATCATTGACGGCCTGGAGCTGAACTTAAATCTGGATCATGAGTTTGCTACCATCGAGGAGAATTTCGTAAAGGGAATCGGCAAAGACTACGCAGCTTCCCGCGGCGAGTACTTAAACGGCATTGTGATGGCAAATTATCTCGGCTACGAGTTCATTGACGCGGCAGAGGTCATTTTCTTTGATGAGCATGGCAACTTTGAGGCAGAACTCACCAACAAGGAACTTTCCGAGCGTCTGGAGCATGTTGATCGTGCCGTTATCCCGGGCTTCTATGGTTCAAAGCACGACGGCAGCATCAAGACCTTCTCCCGCGGCGGTTCCGATGTGACCGGTTCCATCGTGGCCCGCGCGATCCACGCAGACCTGTACGAGAACTGGACCGATGTTTCCGGTTTCCTGGTTACCGACCCGCACATCGTGGAAAATCCGGAGGTCATCGAGACCATCACCTACAAGGAGCTCCGCGAGCTGGCTTACATGGGCGCAGGCGTGCTGCATGAGGACGCTATCTTCCCGGTAAGAAAAGAGGGTATCCCGATCAACATCCGCAACACCAACCGTCCGGAGGACAAGGGCACTCTGATCGTAGAGAGCACCTGCAGAAAGCCGCGCTACACCATCACCGGTATTGCCGGAAGAAAGGGCTTTTGCGCGATCAACATTGAGAAGGCCATGATGAATTCCGAAGTTGGGTTTGGGAGGAAAGTTCTTGGTGTGTTCGAGAAGTACGGAATCTCCTTTGAGCATATGCCGTCAGGGATCGACACCATGACCATTATGGTACACCAGGACGAATTTGAAGAGTACGAGCAGTCTGTGATTGCCGGTATCCACCGCGCGGTAGAGCCGGATCTGGTAGATCTGGAAGCAGACCTTGCTCTCATCGCAGTGGTTGGCAGAGGTATGAAGGGCACCCGTGGTACAGTCGGAAGAATCTTCTCCGCACTGGCACATGCCCGCATCAATGTAAAGATGATCGACCAGGGCTCCAGTGAACTCAACATCATCATTGGTGTGAAGAATTCTGATTTTGAGACCGCCATCAAGGCTATTTACGACATCTTCATCACCGCAGCAATCTAAACGATATGCCGGATATTTGATCCGGCTCCGAAACATGAGGGAATCTCACGCAGGACATTTGCCGGCGCGCGGTTCCCTCTTTCGTTGTGGGAGAAAATGTGCTATACTGGATGTTAAGTTTTGACCTGCGGACCGGTGTTTTACGGGAATCAGGAAAGATAAGAACAAAGAGGGGAGTTTCATGAACAGAACAAGATGCCAGGTCCCGAAACAGGGCCTGCTGCTTTTGACTGCTGCGCTGTTGTCCGGCTGCGCCGGTCCGTCTACCAGAGTGCTGCCGCAGCGGCAGGGCGGAACCATGCAGGAGGTTCCGGATGAGATCCCGGTGGTGGAGGAGGTAAATTCCTTTTATCTGCAGGAATCGCTGGGCATCCTTTCCGCTTCTGCGCGTCCGGCCGGAAGCCGGGAGGAGGACAGTGCTGCCCGCTATATCCAGAAGCTTTTAAAGGACTACGGTTATGCGGTAAGCCGTCAGCGCTTCCGCCAGAAGACGGAGCATGCGGAGATCATCGGCACCAATGTGACGGCGGTGCGTGAGGCGGAGGATCCGGATGCGGATATTCTGCTGGTCTGTACCTGGCATGACTCGCTTCCGGACAGTCCGGGTGCCGGAAAGAATGCATCCGGTGTTTCGGTATTTCTGGAGACAGCCCGTCTCCTTTCCGGCCTTCCTACGGATACGGAGCTCCGTTTCGTCAGTCTGTCGGCCCATGAGAGGGACGCGCTGGGAGCGCGGATGTATGCCAAAAGCCTGAGCAAGCGGGAGCGGGAACGGCTCATCGGCGTGATCACCATTGGTCCGTGCGGCGCGGTTGATACCCAGGACACGGTTCTGGCTACCCAGGATGGCAGAGGGACCATGCTGGGAGAACTGATCCGGGAGGCTGCAGGCGGAGTCACCGGACGGGAGTGGGAGTTTGCGGAGCAGGCGGGGCAGGAGAATGGTATCTTTGCCTCTTACGGGATCCCGGCTGTCCAGGTAGGACAGCGCTTCGACAGCTTTGATTTTGGGACGCCGCTCGATACCGTAGACACGGTGGACGCGGAGTGTCTGTCGCAGATCGTGGATACGTTGTGTCAGTCGGTATCCGGGATCATGAGCCTGGATACCCCGTCCATGCGCGCAAAGGCACATTTTGAGAATAACTGGAATGATTTTATCTATTCCCAGGATCCGGGACAGAGAATTCCGTTCGGGGTATCGCCGGACCGGCTTCAGGCTTTGTTTGGTATTCCGGGAAAGATGGCTGTGGTAACCCGGGATGCGAAGAACCGTCCCATTGAGAGATATCAGTTTTCCATGAACTGGTTTGACATGGATCAGCCGTTTAAGACCAGCTGCTATTTTACGGATGAGCAGCTTGATCTGGTCAGCCTGATACCCGGCGGGAACCGGCTGACTGCGAAGGAAATGCAGGAGCAGCTTTCCTTGCTGTACGGAGAGCCGCACAAAAAGAATCTTGGCCCGTATGGCCTGGACTGCGTCTGGCTGGATGAGCAGAGGGGAATGCAGCTGGAGCTGATCCCCGGAAAAGAAAGCTTTGAAATTGAAATCTGCGCTTATACGCCGCAGCTGAAACCGATCGCGCGTTTTAACCCGGATGGAACGCAGCCGGAGGGAGAACAGGCCCTTACGCCGGAATTAAAGTCCCTGAAGGATCTGTGCAGTACCATGTTCTGCCCGCAGGAGGAAGCCTGCCCGGCCGCACAGCTGGTGTTCGAGTCAGACGGCGAAGGCGGCAGCACGGCTTCGGTGGTGAAAGACGCGGAGACTTCTGACATCTGGGAAGTACACATTGACCCGGCGGATTTCGTTCGGGCAGACGGCGGCATGAGGGACCGCACCGGAACGCTGATAACGCTGGAGCGGACCTATGGACAGCTTCTTGCCGCAGCAGAGCCGGAGCACTACGCAGCCGGATATGATGCTCTTGTAAAAAGCCTGGAAGCCAGAACACGGGGGATCATGGAGGCAGAGCCCGGAAGCAGCATCACCCGGACGCAGGAAACCCTGCCGGAGCTTGCGGATGCGTTTGCCATGTACGTTCTGGCAGAGATGCCTGTGGACAGCCCCGGAAGCTATCAGGAATGCGTACGCTATTTTTATCAGTTTGAAGAACTGAATACATACCGCAGTGCCGTGAGAATTGCTCTGGGACTGCAGACGGAGGAATAATCAGTATGAGTCATGTGATCATCGTCGGCGGCGGTGCCGCAGGCATGATGGCGGCGATCGCCGCAGCCGGTGCGGGCCATAAGGTCTGCATCTATGAAAAAAATGAAAAGCTTGGTAAGAAAATCTACATCACAGGAAAGGGCCGCTGCAATGTGACCAACGCCTGCGATACGGAGGAGCTGTTCCGGAATGTGGTCCACAATGCCAAGTTTTTATACAGCAGCTTTTACACCTTTACCAATACCGATGTCATGGACCTGATCGAGAAGCATGGCTGCCCGTTAAAAACGGAGCGCGGAGGCCGCGTGTTCCCGGTTTCGGATAAGTCCTCCGATGTCATCCACGCGCTGACGGTGGCGCTTCGGGAACTGGGCGTGGAGGTGGAGCTTCATGAGGAGGTGTCCGGGGTCCTTGCAGAGGACGGGCATGTGTCCGGCGTGCGCTTAAAACGCGGACAGAAGGTGGTCCCGGCCGATGCCGTGATCGTGACCACCGGCGGACTGTCCTATCCGTCTACGGGCTCTACCGGCGACGGATACCGTTTCGCGACGGAGCTGGGACATACCATTACCGAGCTTTCCCCGGCCCTGGTGCCCTTTGAGGCAAAGGAAGCAGTCTGTAAGGATTTGCAGGGCCTGTCCCTGCGCAACATCAGCGTACAGATCCGGAACGGAAAGAAGGTATTGTATGAGGAGTTTGGCGAGATGCTCTTCACCCATTTCGGAGTCAGCGGACCGGTACTTCTTTCTGCCAGCAGCTATGTTGCCTCCACGCTGAAAAAAGGACCGCTTACCCTTTCCATTGACCTAAAGCCGGCGCTGTCCGAGGAACAGCTGGATGCCAGGATCCTGCGGGATTTTGAGGAGGCTAAGAATAAGCAGTACAAGAATTCCTTAAACCATCTGCTTCCGGCCAAGCTGGTTCCGGTTATCCTTGAAAGAAGCGGCATTCCCGCGGAGAAAAAGGTGAACGAGATCACCAGGGAGGAGCGCCATCAGCTGGTGCGTGCTGTGAAGGATTTCTGTATCACTCTGGTGGGACTGCGGGATTATAAGGAGGCCATCATCACCCAGGGAGGCGTGTCCGTGCGGGAGGTAAATCCGTCCACCATGGAGTCAAAAAAGACGGCAGGACTTTATTTTGCGGGCGAGGTGCTGGATCTTGACGCGGTGACCGGCGGGTTTAATCTGCAGATTGCCTGGTCTACCGGATACCTGGCAGGAATTTCCATTCCACAGTAAGGAATGAAACGATAGAAACAAGGAGACGAAAAAGCTATGGAAAAACATGCATTTAATATCGCGATCGACGGCCCGGCCGGTGCCGGAAAGAGCACCATCGCAAAGCTGGTGGCAAAGAAACTTGATTTTATCTATGTGGATACCGGTGCCATGTACCGTGCCATCGCGCTGTATCTGCTGCGCAGCGGCGTGGATACTGCCGATGAGGCGGCAGTCAGTGAGGCTGTAAAGAACGCGGACATCACCATCTGCTACCGGGACGGAGCACAGCAGGTCATCTTAAACGGTGAGGATGTATCCGGCCTGATCCGCACGGAGGAGGTGGGCAATACCGCTTCGGCTGTCAGTGTGTATCCGGCCGTGCGCGCCCATCTGTTAGAGCTGCAGAGAAGCCTTGCGGCCAGCCGCAACGTGATCATGGACGGCCGTGATATCGGCACCTGCATTCTTCCGGACGCAGAGGCCAAGATCTACTTAACGGCCAGCAGCCGGGTCCGTGCCATGCGCCGTTACAAAGAATTAACAGAAAAAGGTACCATGTGTAATCTGGAAGAAATTGAGCAAGATATCATTGAGAGAGACCACCGCGACATGACCAGGGAGACTGCGCCGCTTAAGCAGGCGGAGGATGCAGTGCTTCTTGACAGCTCCGAGATGACCCTGGAGCAGGTGGTGCAGGCCATCATCGATACCGCAAAAGCACGCGGACTGAAGGAGGAAGCCTGATGGAGGTTATCGTTGCGAAGACAGCCGGGTTCTGCTTCGGTGTGAAGCGTGCGGTAGAGCAGGTCTATGAGCAGATCGAAAAGGCAAAAAAGCCGGTCTACACCTACGGTCCCATCATTCACAACGAGTTTGTAGTAAAGGATCTCGAGGAGAAGGGCGTGCGGGTGCTGAACACCGAGGAAGAGCTTGCCGCCCTGAAGGACGGAATTGTCATCATCCGCTCCCATGGTGTCGGGAAGCATATTTATGAGCTGCTTGAGGCACACCATATCACGGTGGTGGACGCAACCTGTCCGTTTGTGAAAAAGATCCACCGGATCGTGGAGCAGCAGACGGCAGAAGGACGCCGTGTCATCATCATCGGAAGCCCGGAGCATCCGGAGGTGCAGGGCATCCGCGGATGGGGCAATGACACCACTCTGGTGGTGGAAAAGCCGGAGCAGATCGAGAATCTTCCGGTGGGGATCGGAGAAAAGCTGTGTGTCGTATCACAAACGACATTTAATTACAAGAAATTTCAAGATTTAGTTGAAAAATTCGAGAAAAAGGGTTATGATATACTTGTTTTAAATACGATTTGCAATGCAACACAGGAAAGACAAGTGGAAGCTAGACGTATTGCTTCTGAAGTGGATGCTATGATTGTCATAGGCGGCAGGCATAGTTCCAACACACAGAAACTCTACGAGATATGCCAAAAGGAATGTAAGAATACTTACTTTATCCAGTCACTCGGCGATTTCAACCCTGAATGTGTGAATTCTGTGCGCAGCGTAGGTATTACAGCGGGGGCATCCACCCCGAATCAAATTATTGAGGAGGTTCATACTAATGTCAGAATTAAGTTTTGAACAAATGTTGGAGGAATCATTAAAGACAATACGTACGGGAGAGATCGTCACTGGTAAAGTCATTGATGTGAAAGAGGACGAGATCGTCCTGAACATCGGATACAAGTCTGATGGTATCATCCCGAGAAGTGAGTACACCAACGAAGCAAACGTAGATCTCAGAACCCAGGTTCAGGTTGGCGACGAGATGGAAGCAAAAGTTGTTAAGGTAAACGATGGCGAGGGCCAGGTTGCACTGTCTTACAAGAGACTGGCTGCAGACAAGGGCAACAAGAGACTGGAAGAGGCTTTCGAAAACCACGAGGTTCTTACCGCAAAGGTTGCACAGGTACTGGACGGCGGCTTAAGCGTTGTTGTTGATGAGGCTAGAGTCTTCATCCCGGCAAGCCTGGTATCTGACACTTATGAGAAAGATTTAACCAAATACGCAGGTCAGGATATCGATTTTGTTATCACTGAGTTCAACCCGAAGAGAAGAAGAGTCATCGGTGACAGAAAGCAGCTTATGGTTGCTAAGAAGGCTGAGCTTCAGAAAGAGCTCTTCGAGCGCATCCATGCAGGTGACACCGTAGAGGGTACTGTTAAGAACGTTACCGATTTCGGTGCATTCGTAGACCTGGGCGGCGCTGACGGCCTGCTTCATATTTCCGAGATGTCCTGGGGCCGTGTTGAGAATCCGAAGAAGGTATTCAAGACCGGCGATCATGTAAAGGCTCTCATCAAAGATATCAACGGCGAGAAGATCGCTCTGAGCTTAAAGTTCCCGGAGCAGAATCCGTGGGCTGACGCAGCTGAGAAGTACGCTGTAGGCAACGTAGTAACCGGTCGTGTTGCTCGTATGACTGACTTTGGCGCATTCGTTGAGTTAGAGCCGGGCGTAGACGCTCTGCTTCACGTATCCCAGATCTCCAGAGATCACGTTGACAAACCGGCAGATGCTCTGACCATCGGTCAGGAGATCGAGGCTAAGGTTGTTGATTTCAACGGCGAAGACAGAAAGATCAGCTTAAGCATGAAAGCTCTGCAGGCTCCGGCTGAGCAGAACGAGGCAGACGCTGAGTAATCTGAATTAAATAAAATTTTAAAGCACTATGACGTGGAATGAAAAGTTCCGTGTCATGGTGCTTTTTTGTTACTGGGCACACATGTGTCTCCAGCATCTTTTTTCAAGTGCTGGAAATGTGAAAACAATCGTGCTACTATGGAGAAAATGGTGCTTCGGAATCACTGCAAATGGATGTGACAGGAGACAGAATTGGAAAGGAGCTATATCATGTTAACAGATTTGGTGCTTAAAAATCGTAGTTATCGTGGATACAACAAAAGTCGTAAAGTAACAAAAGAGGAACTTATGGAACTGGTGGACATTGCAAGACTTTGTCCTTCTTCGGCCAATATTCAGCCTCTTTGTTATTATCTCGCATGGGAACCGGATGAAGTGGCAAGGATTCAGGAACAGACCCGTTGGGCCGGCGCAATTACACATATGAAGCTGCCGCATCCCGGCATGGAACCACCTGCTTTTATTGTGATTCTGCAGGATACAAAGATTAATGATTCTATGACACGGTTCCAAAAGGATGTCGGAATTGTAGCACAGACTATGCTTTTGGCAGCCGCGGAGAAGGGGCTTGGCGGCTGCATGATCGGAAGCTTTCATGCGCAGAATATCAGGGAAATCCTGAACCTGGATAAATCTTACGTGCCGGTGCTGGTGGTGGCAATTGGCGAACCGGAAGAAAAAATTGTCCTGGAAGATGTGGAGCCAGAAGAAAGTACGAATTACTACCGTGATGAACAGGATGTTCATTATGTGCCGAAACGTAAACTGAAGGACATTGTATTTACGGCGGAGAAAAAATAAATATAATAACACTGGCACAGCAGAAATGTTACGTGTGTCTTTTACGGAATATTTCTGCTGTATCGGGATCGGAAGGAGAATTTTGTAGTTTTTTGCGATGAGAGCTTTCTTGTTTTGATTGTGATAAACAGGTTCTCATGTTATACTTGGTTTCAATCTATGTACAGTCTGTTTTTCAGACAGTGTCTTTTCATTCTCTTACATACATTCTATGTATTTTCCCAGTTTTATCTGTTATACGGGCATAAAGACTTTTGCGCAAAGTGCGGAAACGCTGTAATGTAACAGAATTTCCGCAGCGCAGAGTCTATAACGATTGCCATAGAGAAATCCACAGAAAGGAGAAGGAGTATGGTATTTTGCGCAAAGTGTGGAAAAAAACTGAATGAGGGGGCGAGGTTTTGCCCCAGGTGCGGCACACCGGTTGGAGAGCAGGGAGGCGCGGGTACTTCCGTTTCGCAATCAGGAGGCGGCAGTTCCGGTACATTTTCGTGGGATCAGGCAGGTCAGATGCGTGATCTGAGCAGAGAATTTCAGGAGAGCGATGTAGAACAAAACAAGCTCATGGCTGTGCTTTCGTATTTCTCGCTCCTGGTGCTGCTGCCAATCCTGTGCGCGAAGGACTCAAAGTACGCCAGATTTCATGCAAACCAGGGACTTATGTTACTGCTTATGTCGATGGGATGGCAGTTTATATCTGCAATGCTGAATCTGGTATTTGACCGATACTGGTGGCAGTTTCGCTTCCTGCTTTCACTGTCCGGAGTAGGATATCTGCTGATTCTGGTGCTGTTTTGCATGGGAGTGGCAAATGCTGTTACAGGAAAAGCAAAAGAACTTCCGCTTATTGGACATTTTCGGATTCTGCATTGATCGAAAAAAACGTTTTTTCTACAAGAACTGCTCTAAATGTGTTATGATGGTAACTGTTCAGTAGGTCTGCGCATTTACTGCGCTGACCGTAAGAAAACATAGGCGGGTAGGCAAAAATCCCATTGCCGCAGGCAATTTTTCATGGATTTTTGCTCGTGACTGTGAAGGTACTGAACAGTTACTTATGATGGTAAAAAAATGAGCAGGAGGATATGACAATGGAATTTGAAAAACTGATCGAAGAGCGCAGAAGCATCCGTAAATATGACAGCAGTAGACGTGCAACGAAGGAGCAGATCACCGCTATGGTACAGGCTGCGATTCAGGCACCATCCTGGAAAAACAGCCAGACTGCACGTTATTACGCCATTTTAGAGGAAGCAAAGTGTGAGGAATTTTCTGAAAGCTGCCTGCCGCAGTTTAACCGGGACAGTTCCAAAGGTGCTTCTTATCTTGTGACTACATTTGTCAAAAACCGGGCAGGTTATAACCGAGAGACCGGAGCGCCGGATAATGAATGCGGAAACGGCTGGGGCTATTACGACCTTGGCCTGCAGAATGAGAACCTGATCTTAAAGGCAAAAGAGCTTGGTCTGGACACCCTGATCATGGGAATCCGTGACGCAGAGAAGATCCATGAGATGCTTCAGATTCCAGAGACAGAGCAGATAGTAGCTGTGATCGCTGTCGGCTACCGTGACATTGACCCGGAAAAGCCGAAGCGCAAAACTCCGGAAGACATTCTGACTTTTTTGGAGGGCTGATGCCTTCTCCAGATAAGGACGAACAAAAAGAAAGCAGGTACGGCCGGGCAAAACCAGAGCGTACCTGCTTTTCTTTATAAAAATAACCACTTGACAAATAATATTATATGCTATATAGTATATCCATCAGTAATATTATACATTGTATAATATATGGAATTTTACAATATTACACTATAAGGAAAGGCGGGATCATATGGTTTTTAATACGGGCGCGGCACTTCTGGATGCCATTGTGCTGTCCGTTGCCTCCAGGGATCAGAATGGAACCTACGGCTACCGCATCACCCAGGAGGTGCGTGAGGTGCTGGACATTTCAGAGTCTACCCTTTATCCGGTGCTGCGGCGTCTTTTAAAGGACGGATGTCTCGAAAGCTATGATCTGGCAATCGACGGAAGAAACCGGCGGTACTACCGGATCACGGAGAGCGGAAGGCTTCAGCTGAATCTTTACCGTGGAGAATGGAATACTTACGCACAGAAGATATCCAGAATACTTGAGGAGGTCATAAAACATGAGTAGAGCGGAGTTTATGGAAAAGCTGGAATATCTGCTGCAGGATCTTTCGCAAGAAGACCGGGAAGACGGAATAGCCTTTTACCGTGATTATCTCGATGAGGCCGGAACGGAGCGGGAGCAGGAAGTACTGCGGGAATTCGGAAGCCCGGAACGGATCGCCTCCATCATCCGGAGCAATTTACAAGTGGATCTGGAAGACGGCGGCATTTTTAGCGAGAATGGGTTTGAGGATGAGCGTTTCCGGGAGCCTGGGTACCAGGTGGTAAAACGGAAAGATCTTCCGGAGGTGCTGGAGGAAAACAGACAAAGAAATGATGACGGTCATGCACAGACAGCGGGACGGGAACGGACAGAGTATGAACATGGACGGTCACGAAAAAAAGAAGGAACACGCCGGAGAATTCTTCTTCCGCTGCTTCTGGTCTTAGTTTTGTTTCCGGTTATCCTCGGCATGGGAAGCGGAGCCATTGCCGCGATCTCCACGCTGCTTGCTCTTATCGCCATAGCAGTGCTTGGAATCGGCTTCCTGACCATAGCGGCCTGCTTTGGCACTGTGATTCTGACGGTAATGGGTGCAGCTATCCTGGTCTCCGACTTATGGGGCGGTATTACCGTTGTTGGATTTGCAGTATTCACGTTTGGCTGTGTGCTGATCGGAATTGCGTTATCGATTCTTACATACGGAAAATTTGTGCCATGGTGCATTCGGACGATTGTAAACATTCTGAAGGGACTGCTTCGGGGAGGAAAGAAAGCTTATGAAAAATTGCGTTAAGTGGTTTTTAGTGGTGGGCATCCTGTTCTGCCTTTTCGGCACGGGAATCATTACAGCCGGTCTTATGAAGGGCGGAGCCAGGAATGCGAATAGCTATTTGAGAGAGTATTACCATCATGCAGAAGAGATTGAGGAACATCTGGATGATTATATAGAGTATTAGGTGTGAATATGCTGGGAGGAATGAAAGATGGATATGAATAAAAAACTGTATCGTTCCAGTACAAACAGAGTAATATGCGGCGTTTGCGGCGGTCTTGGAGAATATTTTGGTGTGGATCCGACCGTTGTGCGTTTGATATGGGTATTGATTGCCTGCTCCGGAACAGGCTTGATTGCCTATATTATTGCAGCGGTCATTATGCCGCTGAACCCGGATGAAGAATAGGTTTTTACAATTTATGAATAAAGCGCAGCGAAACGGGCACACTTCCAGAGAAAAGGAGTGTGCCCGTTATGTCTAAGAAAAAAGAGAAGAAGCCCTTTGATCCGGAACATATGACCCCGGAGGAACAGCTGAAATTTGAGATTGCGGAGGAGCTTGGCCTGGGAGACCGGGTCCTGAAGGATGGCTGGCGCTGCCTGACCTCCAAGGAAAGCGGCAGGATCGGCGGCCTCATCACAAAAAGGAAGAAGCAGATGCAGAAGGAAACTGAGAGAAACGCCCAGGTCTGATGCTTGTCAAACCACGCAAAAGCAAGTATAATAAAAACCGATTACAGTGTACAAAAAAGCGTATGCTGAAACGGAGAAAACAAGTGGCAGAGAAAAGACTGAGGAATGGATATACAACCGGGACCTGTGCGGCGGCTGCGGCGAAGGCGGCGGCCGCTTTTTTGTTATGTGGAAAAGCGGATTCGGACTATTCGGAACTTACCCTTCCGGGCGGAACTGTCTGCCGGATCCCGGTAACACGGTATGAGCCGGAGCAGAAAACGGAGTCTCCGGCGTTCTGCTTTTTTGTGCAGAAGGATTCCGGGGATGATCCGGATGTGACGAACGGAACAAACATTTATGCCAGCGTGCGTCAGGTGGACCGGAATGAGTTTGAATCCCTGTGCCATGCGGGTGCCGGATATTATCTGAAGGAATACCCACAGCTCTATTTAAACGGCGGCCGGGGTATCGGCATGGTGACAAAGCCGGGGCTTAGCTGTCCGGTGGGACATTATGCCATCAACCCGGTACCGCGCAGCATGATCCTGGGGGCGGTGGCGGATGTTGTGCAAACAGCTGCCTTTGAGGAATATCTGATCGTTACCATCTGGATCCCGGAAGGGGAGCAGCTGGCACTCCAGACCTTCAATCCCAAGCTGGGAATTCAGGGCGGTATCTCGGTTCTTGGCACTACCGGAATTGTAAAGCCTATGAGCGAGGAGGCACTGCTGGAAACCATTCGTCTGGAAATTCACATGAAAGCAGTGAACGGGGCAAAGGTGCTTTTGATGGCGCCCGGAAACTATGGCGAAGAATTTTTAAAGAAGGAGCTGGGTGTTCCGATGGGAAGCGCCGTTCTTTGCAGCAACTTTGTAAAGGAAGCGGTGCTGATGGCAGAGATGGAGGGCTTTCGGAAGCTGCTGTTTGTGGGGCACATCGGTAAGCTGATCAAGGTGTCTGCAGGTGTGGAAAATACCCATTCCAGGTATGGAGACGGCCGCATGGAACAGATGGCGCTGCTGACGAAAGAACTGGGGCATCCTAAGCTGCAGGGACAGATCCGTGCCTGCAATACCACAGATGACGCGCTGGCGCTGTTAAAAGAACAGGAGCTTGCAAAGCCGCTTCTTGACCGGACTGCTCTCTGTGTTAAGCACTGGATGGAAACCTGGAGCGGCGGTCATATTACAGTGGAAGCAGTTACCTTTTCCACTGCACATCAGCTGCTCGGAGCGACAGAAAACTGGCAGAAAGCATTTGATGCCTGGCTGAAGACATCCGGCCGGGGAAAGGACTCTTTATGAAACTTGCAGTGATCAGCTTTACCATGAGAGGCGAGAACGTCTGCGAAAAACTGATGGACGCGATGAACGTCGCCGGAGTGGAATGCCGGGGATATACTGGAAGAAAAACAGGAAATACGAATTTGGCGTTACAGACTGTCTCAGGTTCGCTCTCTGAATGGACCGGTCAGCAGTTTGCCGCATGTGACGGACTGATCTTTATCGGGGCAGCCGGGATTGCGGTGCGGCTGATTGCTCCATACTTGAAAGATAAGCTGACTGATCCGGCTGTGATTGTGGTGGATGAGGCCGGACAGTTTGCCATTTCCCTTCTTTCTGGGCATGTGGGCGGAGCAAACCGTCTGACGGAATGGACGGCAGAAATCCTGAATGCAGTACCGGTTGTGACGACGGCCTCCGACGTGCGGGGGCGCACTGCGATTGATGTCTGGGCAGCGGATCACGGCCTTGTGCTGACAGACCGGATACTGGCAAAGGAGATTGCGGCGGCGATCCTGGAGGGAGAAACGATCGGATATTTCAGCGATTATCCGATTCCGCAGCCGGAGGGAACCGGGTATGAGGCAGACGTGGTTCACCGGCTTAATGTCTGGGTAACCTGCCGCAGGCAGGAGGCGCCGGGCATATTTCTGCGTCTGATTCCTAAGAAGCTGGTACTTGGTATTGGCTGCCGCAGGGGTACGCCAGGAGATGTCATAGAAACAGCAGTGCGGGAAACTCTCGAAGAGCATCATCTGGACATACACGGAGTGTCCGGGGTAGCGAGCATTGATTTAAAGAAGGACGAGGCCGGACTTTTGGAAACAGCAACTGGTCTTGGCATTCCTTTTTCTACATACAGCAGTGAAGAACTGGCGGCTGTGCAGGGAGACTTTTCGGAGTCCGGGTTTGTGCGTCAGGTGACCGGAGTCGGAAATGTCTGTGAGCGGTCGGCTCTTTGCTGTGCGGGAACAGGCGGACGCCTGATCGTGAAAAAACAGGTACACAACGGCGTGACGGTGGCTGTGGCAGAAAATACAGGAGGAGAATGACCATGCAGAGACATGCATCTGTTGTGATATTTGGAGGGACATCCGAGGGACGGGAGCTGGCAGAGTATGCTGAGGCGCGTCACATTCCGGTTCTGGTCAGTGTGGTATCCGGTTACGGGGAAAGTCTGCTGAGAGAAAGTGATCTGGTTCAGGTACATACCGGAGCGCTGGATGAAGCTGCCATGCGGCAGTTTTTGCTGGAAGCAGCTCCGAAGCTTGTGCTGGATGCCACCCATCCCTATGCCAGAGTGGTGACGGAGCAGGTGGCAGCGCTGTGCCGGGAGCTTGCAATTTCTTATCAGCGGATTTTAAGGGGATCAGAGACTGAGAAAGCTGCAGGACAGGACTCAGGGATGCAGGAAGACAGACAGGATTTGGCGCCTGTATTTGTGGTGGATTCTGTAAGTGAGGCAGCTGCGTGTCTGAAACAGGATGGCCGCCCGGTTCTCCTTACCACCGGAAGCAAGGAACTGGAAGCGTTTGCCGGGGATCCGGTTTTGCGGGAACGCATCTTTGCACGGGTCCTTCCGGACAGTCAGGTCCTTAAAAAATGTGAGGATCTTGGCCTTCACGGCGCCCACATCATTGCCATGCAGGGACCGTTTTCGGTGGAACTGAATTATGCGCTGCTGCGTACCGTGCAGGCAGGGTGGCTTGTCACAAAGGAAGCCGGAAAGCGCGGCGGCTTTGCGGAGAAAATAGAGGCTGCAAGGCAGTGCGGCGTTTCCGTGGTCGTGATCCGGCGGCCGGTCCACGAGGAAGGAATCTCGCTGGAAGAGGCAAAGAGACAGATGGATGCGTACCGGACGGCCAGGCCGCCGGAAGACAGCGAAGCAGATGGCACGGGCAGACGTTTTCTCAGTATGATCGGCATGGGCATGGGCGGCGCAAAGCAGCTTACCCTGGAAGCTTGTGAAGTGCTGGAGCGCAGTGATATTGTGTTCGGTGCGTCCCGGATGCTCGCAGACCTGGCACCGTGGATCCGCGAAAAACATCAGGAAACCTATTACCAGCCGGAAAAGATTCTGGACTGGCTGGAAAAAAATAGAGCCTGTCAGCATGCCGTGGTGGTTTGCTCCGGGGATACCGGATTCTACAGCGGAAGCCGCGGCTTGATGCGGGAACTGAAAGCGCGTTTTGATGAAGTGGAATCCAGTCCTTATGAGGTAACGGTTTATCCGGGCATTTCTTCTGTATCGGCCCTTGCGGCGCGTTTTGGGATATCCTGGGACGATGCTTGTCTCGCCAGTGCCCATGGGCGGGACTGCGATGCGGCGGCACTCCTCAAGGAGCATGAAAAAGTATTTCTGCTGTTGGACAGCAGTATGAATTTGAGACAGATCTGCCGGATCCTGAAGGATGCTGACATGGGAAATACCAGAATTTACGCGGGTGTCCGTATGGGATATGAGGACGAACGTAAAATCTACGGAACAGCAGAAGAAATGACAGATATTGAGACGAACAGTCTGACGGCTGTATTTCTGGAGCGGGAAAAAGATGAGAGATGAATGGTTTATCCGGGGAGAGATCCCCATGACAAAAAGTGAAGTACGGGCAGTTTCCGTTTCCAGGCTGGAACTGCAGACGAACAGCATTGTATATGATATTGGGGCAGGCACGGGATCTGTTTCCGTGGAGGCGGCACTTAAGGTGCCGAAGGGCCATGTGTATGCCTTTGAACAGAAGGAAGAGGGCTGCGCGTTGATCCGGGCAAACGCGGAAAAGGCGGGCTTAACCAATCTTACCGTGGTTCCGGGAAAAGCACCAGAGTCACTGGCTGGATACCCGGCCCCGGACCGGGTGTTCCTTGGCGGAAGCAGCGGCAATATGGAGGAAATCCTGGATCTGGTGACGGAATTAAACCCGGCAGTTCAGCTCGTGATCAATGTGATCGCCCTGGAGAGCCTGAATCAGGCCATGGCATGGTTTCAGAAAAAGGGATGGGAGCCGGAGGTGGTCTGCATGCAGGTATCCCGGGCGGCAAAGCGCGGCCCGTACCACATGATGCAGGCGCAGAATCCGATCTATATCCTTGCGGCACAGGGGCAACAGACACAGCAATCACAGAACGTGCCGGTAGCGCCCGGACAGAACGGACGCGCGCAGCAAGATGCAGATTTTCCCCGTATCCTGTTGGCAGCTCCGGGAAGCGGCAGCGGCAAGACTCTTCTTACCACCGGCCTTCTGACCCTGTTTCAGAACCGCGGCATCCGCTGCCGTTCTTTCAAATGCGGCCCGGACTACATCGACCCGATGTTTCACAAATACGTTCTGGGTATCGACAGCTGCAACCTGGACAGCTTCTTTCTTTCGCAAGAGGAGCTGTGGGCGCTGTTTCGAAAACGGGCGGCAGACGCGGAGCTTTCCGTTCTGGAAGGCGTGATGGGCTATTATGACGGGATTGGCGGCAATTCTACTTCTGCCAGCACCTATGAGGTGGCAACAATAACCGATACTCCGGCCATTCTTGTGGTGAATGGAAAAGGCAGCAGCCTTTCTCTGGCGGCGCAAATCAAAGGATTTCTGGACTATCGGAAGGACAGCCATATTTGCGGTGTGATCTTAAATAAAACGAACAAAATGGTAGGCGAACGCCTGCGTCCGGAGATTGAAAAGCTGGGCGTGCGTTATCTTGGCGCGGTGCCGGTCTGTGAGACCATGGACATCAAGAGCCGCCATCTGGGACTCACGATGCCGCAGGAGCAGAGTGAACTGCGCGGGCATCTGAATGCCTTTGCGAAACAGCTGGAGGAGTATCTGGATGTCGATGGGATTCTGGAGCTGGCGGGATACTCCGGAGAGAAACTGCCGGAAGCCGGAAAAACTGAGCAATCCAACCAGACAGATTTGAACCAGGAAGAAACAAAACAGGATGAGATCCGCCCCATAGACTCGGAGAGTGAACCTCCTACCCGCCGCATGGCGGTGGCTATGGACGAGGCCTTCTGCTTTTACTATCAGGAAAATCTGGACTTTTTAAGACAGCAGGGATGGGAGTTGATCCCATTTTCCCCGCTCCGCGATGCGGCATTGCCAGAGCAGATTCATGCCATCTTACTGGGCGGCGGATACCCGGAGCTCTACGCAAAGGAGCTGTCTGCCAATGAGCCGATGCTTGCGGCCATCCGAAACGCTCATGCAGAGGGCATCAAAATTCTGGCGGAGTGCGGCGGATTTCTGTATCTTCAGGAGCACCTGGAGGATGAAATAGGAAACTGCTGGCCTATGGCCGGACTGATCCACGCAGACGGGTTCCGCACAGAAAAACTTGGCCGTTTCGGATATATTTCTCTGACGCAGAATGGCGCAGTACGGATCAAAGGGCATGAATTCCACTACTGGGAGAGCACCGCACCGGGATCAGCGTTTCGGGCAGAAAAACCGCAGTCGGACCGCGGCTGGGACTGTATGTACCGGACGGACAGTCTGCTAGCGGGCTTTCCGCATCTTTATTATTTATCCGGACCGGATCTGATCCTGAGCTTTTTATCCGGTCCTGAGGGAGAGGAAACAACATGATGCATCTTGTGACCGGCGCTTCCGCCAGCGGAAAATCCGCCTACGCGGAAGATCTGCTTGTACCTGCAAAGAGCGCAGAAAAATATTATATCGCCACCATGCATCCCTGGGGCGCGGAAGGAGCGGCACGGGTTAAAAAGCACCGTGCCATGCGGGAGGGAAAGGGTTTTCAGACCATCGAAGCCTTCCACACACTGGATGCTTTACGCCTGCCGGAAAAGGGAAGCCTGATGCTGGAGTGCATGTCCAACCTGTTAGCCAATGAGCAGTTTGAGCTTGGCGGAACAGATGCGGAAATCCTGGACCGGATCCAACAGGGCATTCAGAATTTAAAGGAACAGACCGAAGATCTGATCATCGTGACGAACGAGATTTTTTCAGACGGATGCCGTTATGACGCAGAGACCTTCCGCTACATAAGACTTCTCGGAAATCTTAATATCCGGATGGCAGAGGAGGCGGATGCCGTAACAGAAGTTGTGTATGGAATTCCCATCCGCCGGAAAGGAGAAGATGCGAATGAGCAGCAATGAGAAAAAACTGCCTTCAATTCTGGAAAGCTTTGTGATCGCGTTTTCCATGTATTCCCGCATCCCTATGCCCTTTGTGGAGTGGAGTGAGTGCGGTATGAAGTACGCCTTCTGCTTTTTCCCGCTGATCGGTGCGGTGATCGGCGCGTGTGTCTGCGCCTTTTGCTGGCTGTCCGTGCAGGCCGGGCTTGGTATTCTGGCTTTTTCCCTTCTGGGAACGGCTGTCCCGCTGCTCATCACCGGAGGCATTCACATGGATGGATTTCTGGATGTGACGGATGCCAGAAGTTCCTTCCAGAGCCGGGAACGAAAGCTGGAAATCTTAAAGGATCCCCACGCCGGAGCCTTTGCCATTGCCGGGTGCGGTGTCTATCTGCTGCTGTACACGGCAGCCTTTTCAGAGCTTCGTCTGGAGGCCTTTCCGGCCATTGGCGGAATCTATGTGATGACACGGGCCCTGAGCGGTCTTTCGGTTCTCTGTTTCCCAAAGGCAAGAAAGGATGGACTGGCAGCTACGTTTGCCAAAGGAACCGGAAACGGAGCACCGGCAGTCAAAGCAGTGCTGGCAGTCTGGCTTCTGCTGGGAATTGCGTTTGTATTTCTGGTATCCGGTACCGTCACGGCAGTGGTCCTGACAGTGGCAGCAGCGGCAGTGTTTCTCTGGTATCATCACATGGCCATGCATGAATTTGGCGGAACCACCGGTGATCTGGCCGGATACTTTTTACAGACCGCAGAGCTGGTGATGGTTGCGGCACTGGCCGTGTGCGGCCGCCTGTAGGCAGGCATGACGTTGGCAGTGCTCCGACATGAATTCGGTGAGATGTACAGGGCCTGCCGCGAAAAAGGAAACTACAGTAAGGAGTTTACATAGCATGATTCTGATTATCGGAGGAAGCTTTCAGGGAAAGAAAGCATATGCAGCACAGATCTGCAAAGACGGAAGGATCCTTGCCGATTTTCAGGACCGCATCCGCGCGGTACTGGAAGCCGGGGAAGATCCGGAAGCGTTTACTCGACAGCTTCTCACAGACCCGCCCGCGGTGATCACGCTGGATGAGGTGGGCTGCGGCATAGTCCCGCTGGAGAAGTCAGAGCGGAACTACCGCGAGGCCGTGGGCCATGCCGGACAGATGTTAGCGGCAGCGGCAGCAGAGGTTTACCGGATGCAGTGCGGCATTGCAGTCCGGATCAAATAAAAGAAAAAAGGAATGTAAAGCAGCATGAGATTAACACAGCTTTGGATGGAATATGCGGCAGCAGCCTGTATTGGCTTTCTGATCGACTTTATCGTGGGAGATCCGCAGGGACTCTGGCACCCGGTCTGCGGGATCGGCAGCCTGATCTCCCGTATGGAAAAGAAGCTTCGAAAGAATACGGCAGATACCCCGCAGAATCTGCTTCTGGCCGGGGCGGCGCTGGCCGTGACCATTCCCTGTATGACGGTGGTGATCACGGCAGTGCTTCTGCTGGCAGCAGGCTTCATCCATCCTTATCTCCGTTTTGTCCTCATGTGTGTGCTGGATGGCTGGATCCTTGCGGCCCGCTCGTTGAAAACGGAGAGCATGAAGGTATACCGGCGACTGAAGGAGAAGGATTTAAACGGCGCCCGCTATGCGGTATCCATGATCGTTGGGCGTGATACAGAGAGACTGACGGCAGAGGGCGTCACCAGGGCGGCGGTGGAGACTGTGGCGGAAAATGCGTCGGACGGTGTCATTGCCCCTCTGTTATTTCTGCTCTTTTTCGGTCCGGTTGGGGGCTTCTTTTATAAGGCAGTCAACACCATGGATTCCATGGTTGGGTATAAAAACGAGAAGTACCTGTATTTCGGCCGCGCGGCGGCGAAGCTGGATGACCTGGTCAATTATATTCCGGCGAGGCTTACCGGCCTGGCCTTTGCGGCGGCGGCCTGCCTGATCCCCGGAATGAGCGGCAAAAACGCATTTAAAATCTGGAGACGGGACCGCAGAAACCATAAGAGCCCGAATTCGGCCCAGAGTGAATCGGCCTGCGCCGGGGCACTGGGCGTGCAGCTGGCGGGGGATGCCTGGTATTTTGGCGAGCTGTATCATAAGCCTACCATCGGCGATGCCCTACGCCCGATAGAACCGGAGGATATCCCGAGAGCCAACCGCCTGATGTATGTGGCCTCGGTTCTGACTCTGGTAGTCTGTGCGGCGGCAGTGGCGCTGATCTGTTGTATGTTCGCACCGGGAGGTATGGAACTATGAAAAAACAGCAGATAACCACCTGTCAGCCGGACAAGGCGGTCCGGCACGGCGGAGATATTTACCGAAATCCGGTCCGGTATGATTTCTCCATCAATTTGAATCCCCTTGGCATGCCGGAGGGGGTGAAACGGAGGCTGAAAGAAACCGTGGAGGACTGGGGACGCTATCCGGATCCGCAGTGTGAAGCGCTTACGAGAGCACTTGCCGATTATCATCAGATTGCGGCAGACAGGATCCTTTGCTCCAACGGTGCGGCCGATCTCATTTACGGGCTGGTGCAGACTATAAAGCCAAGGCAGGCACTTTTGCTTTCACCGGGATTTGCAGAGTACGAGCAGGCACTTGCCCGGTCAGGCTGTGAGATCCGCTACAGCCGTCTTTACCCGGAAACCGGTTTTCTTCTGGATGTGCAGCAGCTTTGTGAGCAGATCACGCCGGATACGGACCTCATCTTTTTCTGCAATCCCAATAATCCGACCGGGCATGCCGTTCCCAGGGAGCAGATCCTGCAGATCGCAAAGCGCTGTGAGGAGACCGCAACCAGGCTGATCCTGGATGAATGCTTCTGTGACCTTCTGGATCACCCGGAAGCATACAGTGTTGTACCGGAAGCAGAGCATTTTCCGGGGCTGTTTATTCTGAGAGCGTTTACCAAAACCTATGCAATGGCGGGGCTGAGACTGGGCTACGGGATCTGTGCGGACCGCGGGCTTTTGCGCAGGCTTTCTGCAGGACGCCAGCCCTGGAGCATTTCCGTGCCGGCCCAGGAGGCAGGATGCGCGGCACTGCGGGAAAGCGTCTATTTAAACGAAGCAAGGGAGCTTTTAAAAGCAGGAAGGGTATATCTTACCCGGGAGCTTCGCAGAATGGGATTTCTGGTTTACGATTCCGATATCAATTTTATTTTGTTTTTTTACGGGCAAGAGCCAAGGCCTCTCCACTTGTATGAGGCATGTTTAAAGCGGGGGATCCTGCTGCGGGACTGCAGCAATTTTACGGGACTTGCCTGTGGATATTACCGGATCTGCGTAAGCGGACAGAAGGAAAACCAGATCCTGGTCCATACTCTGGAGCAGATTCTGGAGGAAACAGGAAAATAATCAAAGGAGAAGGCAGATCATGAACTTATATCGGATCATCCTTGTGGACGATGAGGAGGAAGTGCGCAAGGGCATCATACGAAAGATTGACTGGAATCACCTGGGGTTTGAGGTGGTCGGAGATGCAGAGAACGGAGCAGAGGCATTGGAAAAGATTGAACAGCTGGAGCCGGAGGTAGTCATGACGGATATCCGTATGCCGTTTATGGACGGTCTGGCGCTGACAGAACGGATCCGGCAGAAGTACCCGTCCATGAAGGTGCTGATCTTTTCCGGCTTCGATGACTTTGAGTATGCGCAGCAGGCCATTAAGCTGAACGTGACGGAGTATATTTTAAAACCGGTGAACGTGGAGGAGCTTTCTGAAATCCTCACCCGGGTCAGAAAAAATTTGGATGAGGAGATCAGCCAGCGGCGCGATGCGGCTCTTCTGCGGGAGAGCTATCAGAAAAGTCTGCCGATCCTCCGTGCGGTATTCTTAAACGATCTGATGAGGGGAACTGCCGATGCCGGTATGATCGAAGAGAAGCTTAAGGAATACAGTGTAGACATTCTTCATGCAAAAAAATGGCTGACGGCGCTGATCCATATTGAGGCAGATAACGCGGAAGGACCGAACGCCCTGCAAAAGGAGCTGATCCCGATCTCCGTGCGGCAGATCGCGGAGGACCATTTAAGAGATTACTGCCGGTTTACCATCTTTAACTCGTCGGCCGGCATTACTCTGATCGCGGCCATTGATGAGAACAATTCCCAGACCGGTCTTCTGGATCACCTGGGAGATATCTGCAAGGAGTGCCGGAGAGTTCTGGAGGTCACGGTGACCATTGCGGTGGGACACAGCTGCCAGAAGCTTTCCGAACTCAGCCGGGTGTATCAGTCTGCGGTGGATGCACTGGGCTACCGGAGTATTGTCGGTGTGGGCCAGACGATTTATATCAATGATGTAGAACCGGTAAGCCGCGGCAAACTGAAATTTGACAATGCGGATGAAAATGATTTCATCACAGCGGTGAAATTCGGCCCGGAGGAAAAAATCCGGGAAACCATACACAGTCTGATGACACGCATGGATGATGCCCGGGTACATGTCAGACAGCAGCAGCTGTACATGCTTTCTCTGTTTAACTGCGTGACCCGTCTGATGCAGCAGTATGATCTCACCACCCGTGAGATTTTTGATACGGAAAAACAGTATCTGGATATCCAGGCAGCCATTGGAAAGCCGGAGGAATTTGAATCGTGGATCCTGGGTGTATCTTTCAGGATCCATGAGGGCATAAACCGGGAACGTGACAATACCACCAAGAAGGTGATCCTGGAAGCGCGGCGCTACGTTGAAAACCATTATCAGGATCCCTCTCTTTCTGTGGAAATGATCTGCCGGGAGCTTCATATGAGTCCGGCTTATTTTTCCACGATGTTCCGCAAGGTAACGGGCCAGACGTACATTGCCTACCTGACGGAGGTGCGTCTGCAGAAGGCAGTGGAGCTCTTAAATGAGACTGATGACAAGACCTATGTGATTGCCCAGAAGGTGGGATATCAGGAGCAGAATTATTTCAGCTACGTGTTCAAGAAGCGCTTCGGTATTTCACCGACGAAATACCGCGGCACCCAGAATGGCTGATGAGGAGGCGCTATGGCAAAGAAAAAACTGACGGAATTTTTCAGCCGTGTCAGCATCCGCTCTACCATCTATCTGTATTTCACCATCAGTGCGCTGACGGCCCTGATCCTGATGGGGATTTCGTTCTACGGGCGTCTGGTAGGGCAGATGACGGCGGCCATCCAGGAGGAAAACCAGACGATGCTGGCTCAGGTAAACCATTCGGTAGATTCCTACCTGCGTACCATTATGAAGCTGTCGGATTCCCTCTATTATGACGTCATAAAGAATGCGGATCTTTCCACGGAGAGTATCCATAACGAGCTGAACCTTCTTTACGATAACAACCGGGACTGTGTGTCTAATATTGCGCTGTTTTCAAGGCAGGGAGAGCTGATCGATACCTTTCCGGCAGCACGCTTAAAGACCGGGCTGGATGTGACAGCGGAGGACTGGTTTACGGATACGCTGGAGCGCACGGAAAATCTGCACTTTACGACGCCGCATGTACAGTATATTTTTGACAGTGATGAAAACCAGTATACCTGGGTCATTACCATGACCCGTGCGGTGGAGATCACGAAGGGCGTTTCGGCCGAGCAGGGTATTTTACTGATCGACATTACCTATGGAAGCTTAAAGCAGCTGTTAGACAGCATCACCATGGGAAATCACGGCTACCTTTATCTGGTGAGTCCGGGCGGACAGCTGATCTACCACCCGCAGATGCAGCTGATCGACGCGGGGCAGATGCAGGAAAATTTCCGGGCTGCTGCCGGTTACCGCGATGGCAACTGCCGGGAGTCTTATCAGGGCGAGATCCGGGATGTGACGGTCAAATCGGTGGGCTATACAGGCTGGAAGCTGGTGGGCGTTACACCTGAAAAAGAAAGCTATCTGAATACGTTAAAGACCAAACTGTTTATGGTATTTCTGATCGCGCTGTTCCTGTTTATGCTGATGATCATCAATGCATCGATTTCCTCCCGCATTACCATCCCGATCCGGGAGCTGGAAAAATCAGTCAACGCGCTGGAGAACGGGAACCTGGATGTGGAGGTTTATCAGGGCGGATCCTATGAGATCCGGCATCTGGGGCGTTCCATAGGTGACATGGCGCGCCAGATCAAGGTGCTGATGCAGGACATTGTGGCAGAGCATGAATCCAAGCGCAAAAGCGAATTTGACACGCTCCAGTCCCAGATCAATCCGCATTTTCTTTACAATACCCTGGATATCATCGTGTGGATGATTGAGAACGAACAGAAGTCGGAGGCGGTCCGGGTGGTTACGGCCCTGGCCCGTTTCTTCCGCATCAGCTTAAGCAAGGGAAAGAGTATCATTCCCGTGCGGGATGAATTAGAGCATGTGCGCAACTATCTGATGATCCAGCAGATGCGTTTTAAGAACAAGTTCACCTATACCATTGACGCGGCGCCGGAGGTTCTGGGGTATGCAAGTCTGAAGCTGATGCTGCAGCCGCTTGTGGAAAACGCAATCTATCATGGCATGGAATTTAAGGACGGGGACGGCATCATTGAAATAAAAGCAGAACAAAAGGAAGACGGACTTTGGTTTACCGTGCTGGATAACGGTCTTGGCATGACGGAGGAACAGGTAGAAAATCTGTTGACGGATCACGCGCATGTTTCTTCAAAGCGCGGCTCCGGGATCGGCGTTAAAAATGTGAATGAGCGGATAAGACTGTATTTCGGAAATGAATACGGACTGTTTATTGAGTCGGAGCCGGATGAGGGCACCACGATCCGCATCCATCTTCCGGCGGTGGATTACCGGGAAATTCAGGAAAAGGAGAAAGCGGTATGAGAAAACGGGATACATGGCTCTGGGTCATTTATGGGTTCGTACTGCTCTTTCTGTATCTGATTTCTTCTACGGATCTTCTGATCAAGGAGCGGAAAAACGAAATTTATCCGGTTTCGGTGATCCTGGATGACACGACGGATGAGTCTTACCAGAATTTTAAGAAGGGCGTGGACCGGGCAGCCATTGAGCTGAATGCGGATGTAAGCATGATCACGCTGTATGAGGGCGGTGATTCTTCCCAGCAGATCGAGCGGATGGCAAGAGAACAGCAGGACGGTGCGAGGGCACTGATCGTGATGCCTGTGGAGGAATCTGCCCTGGAATCCGCCCTGGCGGATAAACGGGTACAGATCCCGCTGGTGCTTGTCAATGCTGAGCTTCCGCGGGATAAGGTATCAGCAGTGGTTTCCACCGATTACGATGCCATGGGACAGAATCTTGCCAGACAGGCTCTGAATGAGCATGGAAACCAGATTCCTTATTATCTGTTTTACAGCTCCAGAAAATCGGCGGCCCGACGGCATTTTCAGGATGGCGTGGAATCGGTTCTGCGTGGGGGCGGCTGTGAAATCAAGAAATTTGAGCGTCACGGTGACGGAAGCATCCGCAAGATCGTGGAAGAGCTGGTTTACCCGGAATCCGCCCAGGCAGTGATCATTGCCCTGGATGCGGAAACGCTTCTTGAGACGGCACAGATCCTGGCCGACAGCAGTGTATATCCGGAGCATGTCAGCGGTCTGTACGGCCGCGGGACTGCCACGCCGCTTTTGAATTATCTGGACCGCGGCGTGATAAGCGGGCTTAGTGTGACAGATGATTTCAGTACCGGATACTTAAGCGTCCGGCGTGCCGTGGAGATTTTGTCCAATCAGAAAACGGAAGAGGCAACGGTGCTGGAGAGCTATTATATCCGGAAAGAAGACCTGCGCAGCCCGGAATTCGAGAAAATGCTTTATCCCATTGAGTAGGAGGCGGTTCGTAATGAAAAAACACAGGAATAAGAAAAAATGTGACCGGAAGATAGTTTCTGCGGCCTGCATGGCCCTGGCCTGCATATTGCTTTCCGGCTGCCGTGCGGGAGCAGTCTCGGAGAAGAAGCATGCGATCCGCATCGGAGTAAGCCTGTACCGGGCAGATGATACCTTTATCGGTAATATCCGGTCGGAGCTGGAAAAGAGGGCAAAGGAATATGAACAGGAGACGGGCATCAAGGTGACACTGGACATTCAGGATGCCAAGGGAAATCAGTACGTCCAGAATAAGCAGGTGGAACGCTTTATATCGCTGGGCTGTGATACGCTCTGTGTCAATCCGGTGGACCGCACAACCTCCTCTGGGATCATAGATGCGGCAGCGGCTGCTGATATACCGGTAGTGTTTTTTAACCGTCAGCCCGTCGAGGAGGATATGGATCGCTGGGACAGGCTTTACTATGTTGGTGCGGATGCCAAAGAATCCGCGGTACTGGAGGCGGAAATCGTGGCGGACCAGTATGAAAAGGATCCGGCTTCCCTGGACAAAAACGGGGACGGTGTTATCAGCTATGTACTGCTGGAAGGAGAAAGCAATCACCAGGATTCCCTGATCCGGACAGAGTGGTCTGTCCAGACGTTAAAGGACCGGGGCGTCCCTATTGAAAAAATCACCGGAGGCATTGCCAACTGGGAGCGCTCTCAGGCCTCGGCCCTGATGGAGCAGTGGCTGGAGCTGTATCCGGATACGATTGAGCTGGTTCTCAGCAACAACGACGATATGGCTCTGGGAGCGATCGATGCCCTGGACCGTGCCGGAGGAAAGAAAATCAGCGTTGTGGGGATTGACGGAACTACGCAGGGACAGGATGCCGTGCAGAGCGGAAAGATGCTGGGAACTGTGTCATCGGATAAAACCGGCTATGCGAATGCTATCTTTACGATTGCCGCTGCAGCCGGAATGGGTGAACCAATTCCGGGCGAAATTACGCTGGACAAAGGAAAATATTACTGGAGCCGGCAGAATAATGTCGTAAAAGAGAAAATAAATCCATAAAAAATTGTATAATCGAAAAAATTCAATAATCCAGGAAAGAAAATCCTATGGAAAAATGCACAATCCACCATTATAATAAGCTTGTCAGATGGAGAAAGTAAACAAAAGCTTACAAACATGACAATTTTATTTAAGGGAGGATTTACATTATGAAATTAACTAAAAAAGTAACCGCAATGGCAATGGCATCCTGCATGATCCTGTCCATGACAGCATGTGGCGGAAGCAAACCGGCTGAGACCACCGCAGCAGCTACCGAGGCCGCTACTACTGAGGCGGCAAAAGAGGCAGAGACCACCGCAGCAGAAGTGAAAGAGGCAGCAGGCGGCGATTTTTCCGATAAGAAAGTCGGCATTTCCATTTATAAATTCGATGATAACTTCATGACTCTGTACCGTACCGAGCTGGAGAGATATTTAACCGAGGAGCTTGGCTTCAAGAAAGAAAACATCACCATCCAGGATGGTAAGGGCGATCAGGCAGAGCAGACAAACCAGATCCAGAACTTCATCGCTTCCGGCGTTGACGTTATGATCCTGAACCTGGTACAGGCTTCCTCCGCACCGCAGGTAACCGATATGTGTAAGGATGCAGGTATCCCGGTTGTTTACATCAACCGTGAGCCGGATACCGCAGAGGAAGACAGATGGGCTTCTGACGGCATCAGCGCAACCTATGTTGGTGCAGATGCAAGACAGTCCGGTACCTATCAGGGTGAAGAGATCGTTGAGACCGCTAACAAGGGCGATATCAACGGCGATGGCAAAGTAAGCTACATCATGGTTCAGGGCGATCCGGAGAACGTAGATGCACAGTACAGAACCGAGTTCTCTGTAAAGGCACTGACCGATGCAGGTCTGGAAGTTGAAGAACTTCTCCTTCAGAGAGGTGACTGGGATCAGGCAAAGGGCCAGCAGATCGTTCAGGATGCTTTAACCCAGTTCGGCGACAAGATCGAGGTTGTTTTCTGTAACAACGATGCAATGGCACTTGGCGCACTGCAGGCGATCGATGCAGCAGGCAGAAAAGTAAATGAGGATATCTATCTGGTAGGTGTTGACGCTCTGACTGAGGCTGTTCAGGATATCACCGAGGGCAAGATGACCGGTACCGTATTCAACGATTACATGGGCCAGGCAAAGACCGCAGCAGACATGGCTGTGAAGTTCTTAAACGGCGAGACTGTTGATCCGGTTAACATGGTTGACTATGTAAAGGTTACTCCTGACAATGCAAAGGATATTCTTGACATCATCAAATAGTCAGACTCTGACCTGTGATTTACAGTGATTCATGCTTCGGGTGTGTCGTCTGACACACCCGATTTTTAAAGAGACCGGCTTTGAATCTGGTCTGGAATCAGAAAGGAGAGAATGGGATGGCAGAGTACAGGTTGGAAATGAAGGGAATCTGCAAAAGCTTCCCGGGTGTCAAAGCCCTTGACGGGATCAACTTAAGAGTCCGTCCCGGTACTGTTCACGCACTGATGGGAGAGAACGGAGCCGGAAAATCAACGTTGATGAAATGCCTGTTTGGAATTTATAAAATGGATGAAGGTGAAATCTATCTGGATGGCGAAAAGATGACGATCCTGAATCCGGATGATGCATTACACAAAGGACTGGCTATGGTTCATCAGGAACTGCAGCCGATCCCGGAGCGGACGATCGCGGAGAATATGTATCTTGGCCGCTATCCGCTGAAATCGGTCGGACCGCTCAAGTACATTGACCATAAGACCATGAATGAAGAAGCAGCCAAATGGCTGGAAAATATCAAAATGCCTTACGATCCGAAAGCAAAGCTTGGCACGCTTTCTATTGCTCAGATGCAGTCTGTCGAGATCGCAAAGGCCGTATCCATGAATGCGAAAGTAGTGATCCTGGACGAGCCGACGTCTTCCCTTACGGATAACGAGGTAGACGCTCTGTTCCGTATTGTCCGGGATCTTAGATCCAGAGGCGTATCCATGATCTACATCTCCCATAAGATGGCTGAGATCCGTGAGATCGCCGATGATATTACCATCATGCGTGATGGCACGTATGTTGGTACCTGGGAAGTAAAAGACATCAGTGATGATGAGATCGTCCGCCAGATGGTAGGACGTGAGCTGACCAATGTATATCCGCCTAAGGAAGATACCATCAAGGATGATGTGATCCTTGAAGTGAAGGATCTGTGCAGCATCCACGAGCGATCCTTCCAGCATATCAGCTTCCAGTTAAAGAAGGGGGAGATCCTGGGCTTTGGCGGACTGGTCGGAGCGCAGAGAACCGAGCTGATGGAGGCTATTTTCGGAATGCGGCATATCAAGAGTGGAGAGGTGCTTGTTCACGGAAAACCGATCCAGGTTTCCAGACCGCGTGATGCGATCGGCGATGGTATCGGAATGATCACGGAGGACCGCCGCGGAACCGGTATCCTTGGATGCCTTTCCATTGCAGATAACGTATCCATCTCCTCTCTGAACAATTATCTGAAGATCGGCCCGATGCTTGACACCAAAAAGATCGAGGATCTTGTAAAGGATAATGTCGCAAAACTGAGAATCAAGACGCCGAGCAGCAAAACGCTGATCCAGTCTCTTTCCGGAGGAAACCAGCAGAAGGTCATCATTGCCCGCTGGCTGGCCAACAATCCGGACGTGCTGATCATGGATGAGCCGACCCGTGGTATCGATGTCGGCGCTAAGTATGAGATCTACCAGATCATGATCGAGCTGACCAGACAGGGCAAATCGATCATCATGATCTCCTCCGAAATGCCGGAGTTGATCGGTATGTCACACCGGATCCTGGTAATGTGTGCCGGCAAGCTGACCGGTGAGGTATCCGGAGAGGAAGCAACTCAGGAGAATATCATGAGTATGGCTACTCAGTTTAATTAAGGAGGATACGAGCATGAATAAGAAAAATATCGATATTAAGAAAACACTGCTGGACAATGGAATCATCATTGTACTGCTTCTGCTGGTACTGCTCACCGGCATCACGAAGGATAATTTCTTCTCCTGGAACAACTTATCCAATATTTCCGTAAACACAGCAGCCCGCGTCATCATTGCATTCGGTGTCAGCGGCTGTCTGATCACGAAAGGTACGGACCTTTCCGCAGGACGTATGGTAGGTCTTGCTTCCTGTATCGCAGGTACCTTACTTCAGACCGCAGACTACAGCGGTAAGTTTTTCCCGAACCTGGGCGATATGCCGGTATTTGGAGTCCTGCTGTTATGTATCCTGATCTGTGCCATCTTTGGCCTGATCAACGGTATCGTAATCGCTTACCTGAATGTACCGGCTTTCATCGGTACCCTGGGCATGCAGCTGGCTGTCTATGGTATCTGCCTGGTTTATACCAACGCAACACCGCTTGGCGGCTATCGTAAGGCATATACCGCAATCGCAACCGGCAAGCTGTTCGGACAGCTTCCGTATATGTTCATCATTGCATTTGTGATCGGTCTGATCATGTGGTTCGTATTTAACTATACCCGTCATGGCAAATACATGTACGCGATCGGCGGCAATGAGGCTGCTGCTGAGGTTTCCGGCGTTAACGTAAAGAAAACCAAGATCATCATCTACGTAACCGCAGCCGCTCTGTATGCAATCGCAGGCTTCCTTCTCGGCGCAAAGGCCGGCGGTGCCAGCGTTAACATGGGTCAGGGTTACGAGCTGGAGGCAATCGCAGCCTGCACCATCGGCGGTGTATCCGTAAACGGTGGTATCGGCCGTATCTCCGGTGTTGTCATCGGTGTTCTCGTATTCGAGCTGCTGAAATCCTCCATGCAGTTCCTTGGAATCCCGACCAACTATCAGTACATTGTACAGGGTATCGTTATCATCGTAGCGATCGCACTGGATATCCGCAAATACATCGCGAAGAAGTAATCTTTTATGATCACGTATCGAAAAAAGCAGGGAGTTCTGCAGTTTTGCAGCAGAACTCCCTGCTTCTTTTTTGTTGTTCATTCAGCGCGTCTGGCTCAGCCTGCTGTTCTGGTATTTTCCGGAGAAGGTTACATCTTCCCCGAACCAGGACGGAGGCACAAATTGCTCCGCAGCTTCGATATTCGGAAATTCTACCTCCGCCAGCATCAGCCCTTCATAGGTCCCGGAAAAAACATCGAGCTCGATCACAAGCCCGGTTCCGCTGATCGGCTTTTTATAGCGTGTCTTTGTGATGATGATGCCATCGGCCTTTGAGAGCAGATGATCATAGGCATCCTTTGTAAGCGGAAGATTGTACTCCTCCCGCGCAAGAAGCCCTTTTGATTTATAGGTGAGCACATAGGAATCATTTTCCCTGCGGACGCGTACAACCGGCTCGGTGCAGAGATAAGCCTGCTCCATCTGAACGGCCTCCCAGGTGTGGTAGTTTGAGGGCGGTGCAGTGACCAGATACTTTCGTTCAATTTCCATAAGAATACTTTCCCGGACTGTATTTTGTGATATATATGAAAAATACAGTAATTTCCTTTCTTTGTTTTACATGAAGTATACACGAAAATGTTGGAAAGCGGAAGAGCATGTGGTATGATAAGAGTGTTTTTGTTACAGTCAGTGCTGTATCAGCGGACTGCAGCTGTTTGGAAACGAGATATCACCGGATGGTGGTGATCATATAAATACAGGCCAGAGAGGACGAAAATCAGATCATGAAGCATATCAGTCATTATTTCTGTACGGCTTTGCTTGGCACGGCGGTGCTTACTGCCTGCAGCGGCGCAGAAAAGGTGAAAAGTAACACACCGGTACAGATCACGATGTGGAACTATTACAATGGGACACAGAAAGAGGAGATGGACCGACTGGTCCAGGAGTTTAACGATACGGTTGGATTGGAACAGAAAATCGTGGTGGAGTCTGTCAGTAAAGGCAGCGTATCGGAACTTGAGGATGCAGTGCGTGACAGTACGGACGAAAAGACCGGAAGTGATCCGCTTCCGGATTTCTGTTCTGCCTATGCGGACGCGGCATATGACCTCTGGAAAAAGGATAAAATTTCGGACTTTCGTCCTTATCTGACGGATGAGGAGTATGACAGTTATATTTCAGGCTATCTGGAGGAAGGCAATTTTGGAACCAATGCGGCCATGATGATTTTTCCGGTGGCCAAATCAACGGAAGTGCTGACGCTCAACAGTACCGCCTGGGAACCGTTTGCCAGCGAGACCGGTGCTTCACTGGAGGAGCTTTCCACCTGGGAGGGACTTGCTCAGACAGCAAAAGCATATTATGAATGGACCGATGCAAAGACGGAGACACCCAATGACGGCCAGGCCTTCTTTGGGCGCGATTCCTTCGCAAATTATATTCTCATTGGAAGTCATCAGCTCGGACATACCATTTATTCCGGTGAAAACGGAAGTATATCCGTGGATGTGGATCCGGACACTATGCGCCGCCTCTGGGATAACTTCTATGTGCCTTACATCAGCGGTTATTATCTGGAGGAGGGGAGATTCCGCAGCGATGACCTGAAAACAGGAAAGCTGATCGCCTATGTCGGATCTTCCAGCGGAGCTGTCTATGCGCCGGATCAGGTGACTTATGATGATGGCTCGACCGAGACAATCCGGTGTAACATCCTCCCGCTGCCCGGCTTTGCGGGAGCGTCTTCCTGCGCAGTCCAGCAGGGAGCCGGCGCGGTTATGTTCCGCACGGATGAGAAAAAAGAAAAAGCCGTTGTCACATTTTTAAAATGGCTGACCAGGGAAGAAAACAATATCCCATTCTGTATGGCATCCGGATATCTTCCGGTAACAAAAACTGCCAGTGATGTGGAGCGATGCATTTCCTGCATGAAGGAGCAGAACCTGAAACTCGACCCGAATGTAGAGACTATGCTGAAAACAGCGATCCCGCAGGTTAAGGAATATCGTCTTTACACGACGACCCCGTTTTCCGGCGCCCAGGATGCGAGAAAGGTGATTGATTCTACACTGCCGGAACGTGCCAGGGCAGACCGGGAAAAGGTTCTGGAGCTCATAAGCTCCGGAATGTCCCTGGAGGCTGCGGTTTCGGAATGCAATACAGAAGAGGCATTTGAAAGCTGGTGTGAAGACACGAAAGCACAGCTTATAAACCTGAAGTGATGAGGTCGATTGTATGAAAAAAACACGGTCTATGAAGTGGAGGCTTGTGATTCCATTTTGCCTGATCCTGATTTTTCAGACTATTTTTATGATGGCATTTTTATCCACTGGAAATGTTGCCCAAAGCCTTTATCAGACAGAAATCCGTTCACTGAAAAAGGATGTGGAAAACAGTGAGCTTCTTCTGGAGCGGGAGGTTCTGCAGCACTGGATGAATGACATCCGAAGCTCTGTGACGATCCAGACAACGATCCAGAATGTCCTTAAGGAAGAGGGGAAAAAAGCCTCAGACATTTCCCATGACTGGGAACTCAATGAGCGGATCATAGGGGAAATCATGCCGGATGTCCTGGAACTGCTCCACCGAAGCTATGGCAACAGTATTTATGTGGTCCTGGACGGTCCCTCTGCACAGCGGAGTGCCGAAGGCCATCAGGCCGGTATTTCCGTGTTGGATACGGACAGCAGCAGCTTTGCCGCGGATAATTCCGATCTCCAGCTTTGCCGTGGCGCTGCTGTTGTCTCAAAGCAGTTTAAGGTTCCATTGGCCAGCGACTGGAAGCTTGATTTTGACATGTCAGAAGAGACAGGATCTGGCTTTTACAATCCGTATTTTCTGACAAAGGGACAGAAGCTCAAAGGTAATATTGCTCGCTTTGCCTTCCTGGGGCCTATATCCGGCGCACTGCAGGCAGATACGGACGGGGTCAGTTACTCTATACCGCTGACAGCAGAAGACGGCACGGTGATCGGTGTTCTCGGCGGAACCATGCTGAAGGAGCAGATTTATTCGCTTCTGAAAAATGAACTGCTTCACAGAGATGAGGACACCATCCTGATGCTCGCGAAAAGGGGAGAAAATGAAACGGTCCTGACTCCGGTCCTGGCGTACGGCATGTCCTTTCACCGGTCCTTTGAAGGCATGAACGGAATCGGCGGGACTGCCACCAGGTGGAATGACATTCAGAAAACACAGGATCAGAACGGAGACTGGTGGTATCTTGCATCCAGGGAGCTTCCGGTATATGGGCGCGATTCCGCGTTTTACAGAACGAGCTGGCAGATCGTGGTGCTCAGGCGTCAGAGCGTGATGCGCTCCTTCTATCAAAAGCTTCTGAACGGCCTTCTTTCCGGCTGTGCTTTCGCCATGATCCCCGGGATTTTGTTTGCCCTGATGTATGGAACGTACTTCAGCCTGCCGATCCGCAGGCTGATCTGCCAGCTGCGCTCTGCGGAGGATGATTCCCGGATCCATCTTCAGCCAACCTATATCAGCGAGCTGGATGAGCTGAGCCACGCGATCGAATATCTGAGCGCAGATGTGGCGGAATCGGCCCTGCGTATATCCAGGATCCTGGAAGGCTCCGGTGTTCCCATCGGCGTATTTGAGTATCTGTCGGACCGGAAAAAGGTATTCTGCAGCCGGACTCTGTTTGAGCTTCTCGGACTTGAACAGACGGATCGTGATTATACGTACCTGGAAGAGACCGGCTTCCGGAAGATGATGCAGATCCTGGGGCCTGGGGTTAAGGAACACCAGGATGTCCGGCTTTATCATCTGCAGGCGAACGGAAAGGACCGCTATTTCCGCTTAAAGATCGTCCGGGCGGAAAATGGCAATGAGACAGGCGTCCTGCTTGATGTGACGGAAGAACTGGAAAACCAGAAACGTCTGGAGCTGGAGCGTGACTACGATCCGCTGACAGAGCTTTATAACCGGCCGGCCTTCCGCAGAAATACGCTAAAGCTTCTGCAAAGCGGAAGGATCAGCTGTGGTGCCATGCTGATGTGGGATTTGGATAATCTGAAATATGTCAACGATAACTATGGTCATGAGATGGGAGACCGCTATATCCGTCTGTTCGCAGATCAGCTGAAAACCCTGAACCGGTACGGTGCTGTGGTAGAGCGCCATTCCGGCGATGAATTTATGGCGTTTCTCTGCGGAAACAGTGAGGAGGAACTGCGTGGTATTCTTTGTGAGCTGCGCACCAGGTCGTGCGCAGCCAGCTTGAAGGTGTCCAACCAGTATGAGCTTCCGCTGCGCGCCTCAGCGGGGGTTACCTGGTATCCGCGCCAGGCCCGTGATTTTGAAACGCTTGTCCGGTATGCCGATTTTGCCATGTACATGGCAAAGCACAGTACCAAGGGCGTACTTCAGGAATTTGATCTGGAAAGCTATCAGAAGAATTCCTATCTTTTGTCCGGGCAGGAGGAGATCAACCGTCTTCTCGAGCAGGATGATGTCCCATTTGCGGCACAGCCGATCGTCTGCCGTGACGGAAGTCTGTATGGATATGAGCTGCTGATGCGTCCGGAAACCAGGAATTTCAAAAATATCCAGGAGGTTTTGAATCTGGCCAAGCGTCAGGCAAAGCTTCCGCAGTTTGAACGACTGACCTGGGTTGGCGCCTTCCGGTGGCTTTTTACACACAAGGCTGAAATACCATCCGACTGCCATATCTTCATCAATTCCATTGCCAATGTATCTCTTGACCCGGATTGCATGAATGAACTGCTCCGGAAATATCCGGATTTTCTGAAACATGTTGTCGTGGAGATCACGGAGGGAGAGGCCATTAGCAGCCGTGATATGGAATTCAAAATGGAGACCATCCGCCGGACCGGAAGCATGATCGCACTGGATGACTTCGGAAGCGGATACAGCAGTGAGGGAACGCTCCTGAATATGGAGGTGAACATTGTAAAGCTGGATATGGGACTGGTCAGCGGAATTGACAAAAACCGTGACAAGCAGGAGCTTGCCGCAAACCTGATCCACTACTGCAAGGAGCGCAATATCCTGGTACTTGCAGAGGGTGTGGAGCGGATCGAGGAGGTTCACACTATGCTGCTTCTGGGAGCTGATCTCTTCCAGGGTTATTATTTCGGACGGCCGGAGCTGGAAATCCGTCCGGTAAACCCATATGTGATCGAAAAAATGCGTAAGTTATTGCAAAAATAGGACTGGTAATTATAAAAAGTCTATGCTATAATGGTGAATTGAAGTGTGGCGCCCTGCCGGGACGGCCATACATAGATGTAAGGAGGAACCCATATTATGAGTTTACAGGTAGAAAAATTAGAAAAAAACATGGCGAAATTAACCGTAGAAGTACCGGCAGAGCAGTTTGAGGCAGCTCTTAAAACTTCCTATAACAAGAATAAAAACAAGTTTAACATTCCTGGCTTCCGTAAGGGCAAAGCACCGCAGGCAATGATCGAGAAGATGTACGGTGTCGGCGTATTTTACGAGGATGCTGTAGATGAGGCAATCAACGCTTCTTATCCGGATGCTGCAAAAGAGAGCGGTCTTGAGATCGTTTCCAGACCGGAAATCTCCATCGAGCAGGTAGAAAAAGGCAAATCCTTCATCTACGTTGCAACCGTAGCTACCAAGCCGGAGGTAACCCTGGGCGAGTACAAGGGTATTGAAGTAGAAAAAGCAAAACCAGAAGTAACCGACGCTGACGTAGAGGCAGAGTTAAAGAAGGTTCAGGAGCAGAACTCCAGACTGGTATCCGTTGAGGACCGCGCAGTTGCAGACGGCGACCAGACTGTGATCGACTTCGAGGGCTTTGTAGACGGTAAGGCATTCGAGGGCGGCAAGGCTGAGGACTACACTCTGGTGATCGGTTCCCATTCCTTCATCGATACCTTTGAAGATCAGCTGATCGGCAAGAACATCGGTGAGGATGTAGAAGTAAACGTAACCTTCCCGGCTGAGTACCATGCAGCAGAGCTGGCTGGCAAGCCGGCAACCTTCAAGGTTAAGATCAAAGAGATCAAGATGAAAGAGCTTCCGGAGCTGAACGATGAGTTCGCAAGCGAGGTTTCTGAGTTCGAGACTCTTGACGCATACAAAGAGGACGTTAAGAACAAACTGGCTGAGACCAAGCAGGCACAGGCTACCGCTGAGAACGAGAACAACGTTGTACAGAAGGTTGTTGATAACGCTCAGATGGATATTCCGGCACCGATGGTGGATGAGCAGGTTCGCAACATGATCGAGGACTACGCACGCAGACTGCAGAGCCAGGGCATCAGCTTTGACCAGTATCTGCAGTTCACCGGCAGCACCATCGAGCAGTTACAGGAGCAGATGCGTCCGCAGGCTGAGTTAAGACTGCGGACCCGCCTGGTACTCGAGGCTGTTGTAGCAGCAGAGAAGATCGAGCCGTCTGACGAGTTGGTTGAGGCTGAGATCAAGAAGATGTCCGAGAACTACAAGATGGACGCTGAGCAGATCAAGACCATCATGGGTGAGGCAGGAATGGCTCAGATGAAGGCTGATATGGCTGTTCAGGAGGCTGTAGATTTCCTGGTAGCTGAGGCTAAATTAGTATAATATTTTCCAGTATAGGAATACTAACACTATGACTAGGTGCAGATTTCGGGCCAGACCTGGAGTCTGCACCTATCATTGCAAAAGACAGTAATGAAAGACAGGAGGATCTGACGATGGCATTGGTACCTTATGTAATTGAACAGACCAGCAGAGGAGAACGCTCCTACGATATCTATTCCCGCTTGTTAAAAGAGAGAATTATTTTCCTTGGGGAAGAAGTAACTGACGTTTCCGCAAGCCTGATCGTAGCTCAGCTTCTGTTCCTGGAGTCTGAGGACCCGGGCAAGGATATTAACTTATACATCAACAGTCCGGGCGGATCCGTGACTGCCGGCATGGCCATCTACGATACCATGAATTACATCAAATGCGATGTATCTACCGTGTGCATCGGTATGGCAGCCAGCATGGGTGCATTTCTTCTGGCCGGCGGCGCAAAGGGCAAACGCTTCGCGCTTCCGAATGCAGAGGTTATGATCCACCAGCCGTCTGGTGGTGCTCAGGGTCAGGCAACCGAGATTCAGATCGTTGCTGAGAAAATCCTGCAGACCAAAAAGAAATTAAATGAGATTCTTGCAGCCAATACCGGTCAGCCCTACGAGGTCATCTGCCGCGATACGGAACGCGACAATTACATGACCGCGGAAGAAGCCTTAAAATATGGCCTGATCGACCAGGTGATCGCAAAGCACTAAGGCTGCCTTACGCTCAAGAATTCTTACAACCAGGAAAGGACAAGGTGTTATTTTATGCCGACAAGAACAGATGACAGGGTCAGATGCTCTTTCTGCGGAAAGACCCAGGATCAGGTAAGAAAACTGATTGCCGGTTCCAACAATGTATTTATCTGTGACGAATGTATTGAACTCTGTGGAGAAATCCTCGCGGAGGAGCTGGAAGAGGAGGAAGAGAAGGAGCCGGTATCTCCGTTAGCTGGCATTAACCTGTTAAAGCCGAAGGAGATCAAGGCATTTCTGGATGAGTATGTCATTGGACAGGATGCAGCCAAGAAGGTACTGTCTGTAGCGGTTTACAACCACTATAAACGTATCACCTCCGGTGCAGGCAGTGATGTGGACGTGCAGAAGAGCAATATTCTTATGCTGGGACCGACTGGTTCCGGTAAGACTTATCTGGCGCAGACTCTGGCCAAAATCTTAAATGTACCATTTGCCATCGCGGATGCAACCGCGCTGACTGAGGCCGGTTATGTAGGTGAGGATGTTGAGAATATTCTCTTAAAGCTGATCCAGGCGGCAGATTACGATATCAGCAAGGCGGAGTATGGTATTATCTACGTGGATGAGATTGATAAGATCACGAAGAAATCTGAGAACGTATCCATCACCCGCGATGTATCCGGTGAGGGTGTCCAGCAGGCACTTTTAAAAATCCTCGAGGGAACCGTAGCCAGTGTGCCGCCGCAGGGAGGAAGAAAGCATCCGCATCAGGAGCTTCTGCAGATCGATACGACCAATATTCTGTTTATCTGCGGAGGAGCGTTTGATGGTCTGGAGCGCATCATCGAGAGCCGCTTAAGCGCCGGCTCTATTGGATTTAACGCAGAGGTCTTAGACAAGAACAAGACCGACATCGATGAGCTCTTACGCCAGGTAGAACCGCACGATCTTGTGAAATTCGGTCTGATCCCGGAGTTTATCGGCCGTGTACCTGTAACGGTTTCCCTGGACCTTCTCGATGTGCATTCCTTAAGCCGGATCCTGACCGAGCCGAAGAATGCCCTGACCAAGCAGTATCAGAAGCTGTTTGAGCTGGATGGCGTTAAACTGGAATTTACCCCGGAAGCCATTGAAGAGGTTGCAAAGCTTGCGGTAGAGAGAAAAACCGGAGCCAGAGGACTTCGTTCTATTCTGGAATCCGTCATGATGGATCTGATGTATGAGATCCCGTCTGACAATAATATCGGCATCTGCACCATTACCAAAGATGTCGTAGACAAAACAGGAGAGCCGGAGCTGGTATACCGGGATACGGCTGTGCCGCGCAAAACACTCTCCCAGAGACTGAAGAAAGAAACATCCGGCGAGATCGCATAATGCCGGATGGCGAGAATGGGAGCTATAAGCTCCCATTTTTATGTTTCAGTCTGTTCATATCTATTTAGGAGGAACCTGATGGAAGATACAAAGATTATAACCATGCCGGTGATCGCCCTCCGGGGACTTACCATGCTTCCGGAGATGACCATCAGCTTTGATATCAGCCGAAAGAAATCGATCGCGGCTGTGGAAAAGGCGATGGTCGGTGACCAGAGAGTCTGCCTGGTGGCACAGAAGGATCCGGAAATCATGGATCCGTCTCTGGATCAGCTTTACCACATTGGCACGGTTTCTTACATAAAGCAGCTTGTAAAAATGCCGGGCGGCATAGTACGCGTCATGGCAGAAGGCCAGGAACGCGCTGAGCTTCTTGATCTTGACAGCACAGAGCCGTCCCTGATGGGCGAAGTCCTGTTTACGCAGGAACAGGAGGCAGATGTTGACGGTGCTGCAGCGGAGGCTATGTCCCGCATCCTGAAAGAAAAGCTGGAATCCTATGGACACCAGCATCCGAAATTTGCCAAGGAGATCCTGCCTGGCATGATGGTCTGTGAAGATCTCGAGAGTTTGATGCTTAAGATGGCCAGTGACCTTCCGTGGGATTACAGGATCCGGCAGGCATATCTGGAAGAGGCTACGCTGGCAGGCCAGTACGAGGTACTGCTCTCAAATCTGATCCATGAGATTGAGGTATCCCAGATCCACAGGGAGCTGCAGGAAAAGGTTAAGGAGAATATTGACAAAAACCAGAAGGATTACATTTTGCGGGAGCAGTTGAAGGTAATCCGGGAGGAGCTTGGCGAGGATCCTTTATCGGATGCAGATGAGTACGAAAAGCAGCTGGCATCTTTAAAGGCAGATAAAGAGGTCAAGGAGAAGCTCCAGAAGGAGATTGACCGCTTAAAGAGTATGCCGGGCGGTGGTCAGGAGAGCAATGTCATCCGCACCTATATCGAGACCCTGCTGGAGCTTCCGTGGAATAAAATATCGAAGGACAACAACGATATCAGGCATGCAAAGCAGATCCTGGAGGAGGACCATTATGGTCTCGAGCAGGTGAAAGAGCGGGTGCTGGAGTATCTTGCGGTCCGCGTTCTGGCAAAGAAGGGCAACAGCCCGATCATCTGCCTGGTGGGACCTCCGGGAACGGGAAAAACGTCTATTGCCCGCTCTGTAGCCAGGGCCCTGAATAAAAAGTATGTGCGCATCAGCCTGGGCGGCGTCCATGATGAAGCGGAAATCCGCGGCCACAGAAAGACCTACGTTGGGGCCATGCCGGGACGTCTGGTAGACGGACTGCGCCAGGCAGGTGTATCCAATCCGCTGATGCTTTTGGATGAGATTGATAAGGTCAGCAGTGACTACAAGGGAGATACGTCCTCTGCTCTCCTGGAGGTCCTGGACGGCGAACAGAACGTGAAGTTCCGCGATCATTATGTGGAGCTTCCGATCGATCTTTCCAATGTACTGTTTATTGCCACAGCCAATACGACCCAGACTATTCCGGGACCGCTGTTAGACCGTATGGAGGTCATTGAGGTCAACAGCTATACAGAAAATGAGAAGTTCCATATTGCCCGCAATTACCTGGTGGAGAAGCAGAAAGACCGCTGCGGCCTGAAGAAAGACCAGCTGGTAATCTCAGATTCCGCGCTGAAAAAGATCATCCATAATTATACCCGTGAAGCCGGTGTCCGAAATCTCGAGCGCCGCATAGGAGAAATCTGCAGAAAGACGGCAAGAGAGTACCTGGAGCATAAAAAAGAGCACATCCGTGTGACAGAATCCAATCTGGAAAAATATCTTGGCAAGGAAAAGATTACCTTTGAGGATGCCAATGAGGAGGATCAGGTTGGTATTGTCCGGGGACTTGCATGGACCAGTGTGGGCGGTGACACCCTTCAGATCGAGGTGAATGTCATGCCGGGTAAGGGCGAGTTAAAGCTTACCGGCCAGATGGGCGATGTCATGAAGGAATCTGCCATGACTGCATTGACTTACGTGCGCTCCATCTGTCCGCAGTACGATGTGCCGGATGATTATTTTGCAAAGCATGACATCCATATTCATATCCCGGAGGGAGCAGTTCCGAAGGACGGCCCGTCAGCAGGAATCACTATGGCAACCGCCATGTTCTCAGCCGTTGTTAACCGCAAGGTCTTGGCTAAAGTAGCCATGACCGGCGAGATCACGCTGCGCGGCCGTGTACTTCCGATCGGCGGCCTGAAGGAGAAGATCCTGGCGGCGAAAATGGCTCACATGGAGACTGTTCTGGTTCCGGACAAGAACCGCGCGGATATTGCGGAGCTCTCCCGGGAAATCACAAAGGGACTGACCATTCTCTATATGAAGAGCATGGAGGATGTGCTGGCTGCAGCACTTGCATAAAAGGAAAAGTGAGGAAGAACGATGATTATTAGAAAAGCGGAATTGGAGACGGTCTGCGGCATTACCAGTACATTGCCGGAAAATCTTCTGCCGGAATTTGCCTTTGCCGGGAAGTCCAATGTTGGAAAATCTTCCCTGATCAATGGCCTGCTGAACCGCCGTGCGCTGGCGAGGACTTCCTCACAGCCCGGAAAGACCCAGACGATCAATTTTTACAATGTCAATGATGATCTGTATTTTGTTGATCTTCCGGGTTACGGATATGCAAAAGTATCAGTTGAGGTAAAAGCAAAATGGGGCAAGATGATCGAGCGTTATCTGAAAAAATCGAAGATGCTCAAATGCATCTTCCTGCTCATTGATATACGCCATGATCCGTCAGCGAACGATAAGCTGATGTATGACTGGATCGTATCCAATGGCTACAAGCCGGTTATCATTGCCACGAAGCTGGACAAATTGAAACGCAGCCAGATCCAGAAGCATGTGAAGATGGTCCGTGAAGGACTTGGTCTTGCGAAGGAGGATATTCTGATCCCGTTTTCCGCCGAGACCAAGCAGGGAAGAGATGAAATCTGGGCGCTCATTGAGTCTTTGCAGAATCCGGCTCCGGAAATGGCAGAACCGATGACAGAGTCTGAATAACATCAGACAGATTTTACGAAGATTTCACTTGAGTGTTTTTAAAATGTGTGATACGTTGTAACTATTCTATACATTCTATAAAGAAAAGTAAGGAGGATCTGTTATATGTCTCAGGAATACATTACATTTACTATTGGCAGCAAAAAGAACATTGCATTGATCGCTCATGACAACGAAAAACCGAAGCTCATTGAATGGTGCAGGGAGCATAAAGACGAACTTATGAAGCATAATCTTTACGGCACCGGCACAACGGCCCGCATGATCACGGATCAGACCGGTCTTACCGTAAAAGGCTACAACAGCGGCCCTCTCGGTGGCGACCAGCAGATCGGAGCCAAGATCGTAGAAGGCGTGATTGACTTTGTAGTATTCTTTTCCGATCCGCTGACGGCACAGCCTCACGATCCGGATGTGAAGGCCCTGATGCGTATCGCTCAGGTCTACGACATTCCTATGGCGGTCAATAAGGCCACCGCGGACTTCATGATCACATCCTGTTTCATGAACAGAGATTACCAGCATGAGGTCATCAATTTCAAACGGAATATCGAGGAACGGGCAGAAACCTTATAAGCTGCCTGAAACTGAGGACGCGTTGCAGGCGCGTCCTTTTTCGAATCTGAACAGGGAGGATGTATTATGAAGGTTGTGGATATGCATTGTGATACCATTTCGGAGCTTTTGCATATAAGAAAGCAGTGGGAGCATGACACCATGCTGGAGAATCATCTCCAGATCGATCTGAACAAAATGCAGAAGGGAGATTATCTTCTGCAGAATTTTGCCATGTTTGTGCATCTCGGACGTGAGAAGGATCCGTTTTATACGGCAATGAAACTGATCGATCTGTTTTACACGGAACTGGAACCATATTCCGACCGGATCGGCATCGTAAAGAACTGGAATGAGATTGAAGAGAACCGGAAGGCCGGAAGGATGTCAGCCCTGCTGACCCTCGAAGAGGGAGGCGTCTGCCGCGGTGATCTTTCCTGCCTGCGGGATTTTTACCGGCTGGGGGCCAGAATGATGACGATCACCTGGAACTTCCAAAATGAGCTTGGATTTCCAAACGGAAAAGATGAGAGTGTGACTCCGGCCCGGGCCATTCCGGATACGGTGCATGGACTGACGGAAACCGGCATTGCCTTTGTGCAGGAGATGGAACGGCTTGGCATGATTATTGATATTTCGCATCTGAATGATGCAGGCATCTGGGATGTTTTCCGTTACACGAAAAAGCCGTTTGTTGCCAGTCATTCGAATGCGCGTGCGCTGGCCGGGCATCCGCGCAATCTGACGGATGAGATGATCCGCGCCCTGGCTGATCGGGGCGGTGTAGCCGGAATCAATTATTTTGATGCTTTTGTGAAAGACCGTGTGGACGGAAAAGCAGCTCTTTCTCTTTGCAGGGATATGGTGGCACATATGAAGCACATGAAGCAGATTGGCGGAATCGGCTGTATTGGTCTCGGATCAGATTTTGACGGATTTGGAAGTCCGGTTGAAATGAAAGACTGCTCCGGAATGCAGCTCCTGGCAGATGAGATGAGCCGTGAAGGCTTTTCCACCGGAGAGATCGAAGCAGTCTTTTCTGAAAATGTATTGCGTGTATATAAGGAATTGTTATAAACCGTTTTCCAGACGGTACAGCAGTATGGTGACAGCCAGAAGATCGGCGCAGCCGCCGGGACTGACATTCAAGTGGATAAATTTCTGATTCAGCTTTTTCAGAGCCTCCATTCCCTGCTGGGTGGAGGCTCCGCCCATCTTCAGGATCAGGGCAGACTCGGATTTGACATATCCCTGTGTCACGGTGTTGGTCCGGCTTAAGACATTGGTGTCATCGACATTGGCCATGAGCGTCAGAAGTGTGTCCAGGTAAGCTTCGTTTTCGGTCTGGCCTGCAGAGAAGGCAGTCCGCATTGCCGGAAGAGAGAGCGTGCGGATCGAAGGAAAGCCCTTCTGCGCTTCTCCGCGGATTCCCTTGTTGCTGTAGCGCAGATAGAGCAGCTCTCCGTTAGTCTTCGGATTCTTCCGGTCGATTTTCTGAAAATCCTTTCGCACGGCATCATAACAGAGATAACCGGCAAGCATCAGGATTTTTTCCGCTTCAAAGTGTTCGTGGCGCCGGTAGAAGAGGCCGGCTGCTGCTGCAATGGTACCCATGGAAAAAATCATGCCCTTGTGAGTGTTTACGCCATCTGTGGCAGCGAACATAGCTTTTTCTGCCTCGATTCCGGTAAGACGGATGGCTTCGAACAGCATATTGTAATCATGGGATTCCCATGTTGTACCCTGCTCGAACATCTGAGTCAGATATGGAACAATGGCAGCTGTGCTGGCCTCAAAGGTTGCATAGTTCATATCGGCGTGGGCACCGCTGTCGCAGCGGTCTACCAGGCCCGGCTTTGGTGTGGCGCCAACTTCCGCCATCAGTGCGTAGGCACATGTTTTTGAAAAAACAGAAGAGATCATAATCCCCGAATTCCTCCCCAATACAGATATCAATACAGATCTTTTAAAATATGGCCGATCTCGGCCGTGAGCTCTGCCACGCTGTGACGGCGGCTGCGGCTGCAGGCATGGGCAGGTTCTTTACACAGCAGGCAGGTCCTTGACGGGCGGCCAAGCTCTTCCCTGGAAACCTTGCTGCCGTCAGGCCGGATGACATCAATATCGAACAGGCGGCCAAGGCGGTCCTGGTCTTCCAGAGTGACCATCAGTGTCTTGATGAATTCCGGATTCGCGTCTATGCAGTAGAACGCCTCATATCCGGTTTTTTCTTTGATCGTTTCCATATGCTGGACCAGAACCAGGCGGTCCTTCAGCAATGTCTCGATCCGCCGGCAGCCGGTGGCAAATGCCTGGGGAACGCCATCCGGGACTTTTACCGGACCCGGGATGTTCAAGGTGAAACTGATCAGACTTTTTTTGTATTGCTGCAGCAGTCTGGTCTGCAGAGCAGAGCGTTGTTCGCGGGCAGCAAGCATTTCCTGCAGGCTAACTTCTTCCATAAAAATCCCCCTGTGCATAAATAAATTTATATATGCCAATAAAGCTTCTTATTTCATTCGCATGGCAGAAGCTTTTCACGATCATTTGGCAGAAATCGGATTTGAACGCCATCGGTTTTGAAACAGAAGCTGTATTGGATTTCAGAACACTACTTAGTTGTTACGTATATAATTATAGGTGAATACTATATAAAGTGCAAATACTTAATAAGTTATGACCTATATAAAGATGTCCCTATCACTTTAATGCGTTGAATCCACATGAAATTAAAGCTTTAAATTGACGTAGTACTCAAAGTGTAGTATGATGGAAAAAGTTCAATCGTTTCGCATTGAAGCCAGAATATGAGATAAAGGGAGAGATGTATTATGAAAAAGACAAAGAAAGCACTCGCACTGATCCTGGCCGGACTGATGACCGCATCCATGACCGCATGCGGCTCCGGTAAAGCTGCAGAAACCACACAGGCTGCTGCAGATACTGCTGCAGAAAAAGCAGATGAGACAAAAGAAGAGGCTTCAGCTGACGGAGCTTCCTATAAAGTGGGTATCTGCCAGCTGGTACAGCATGTGGCGCTGGACGCAGCGACAGAAGGCTTCAAAGATGCGCTGACAGAGGAATTCGGTGACAAGGTGACCTTTGATGAGCAGAATGCCCAGGGTGATTCCAATACCTGTTCTACCATCATCAACAATTTTGTCGCAGAGGATGTTGACCTGATCCTTGCGAACGCAACGCCGGCCCTTCAGGCAGCACAGGCAGGTACCGATACCATTCCGGTTCTCGGAACCGCAGTTACTGAGTATGGTGTGGCACTTGGCATTGATGATTTTAACGGAACTGTCGGCGGAAATATTTCCGGAACCGCAGATCTTGCGCCGCTGAATGAGCAGGCAGCCATGTTAAAAGAGCTGTTCCCGGATGCAAAGAACGTAGGTCTGTTATACTGTTCCGCAGAGGCAAACTCCCAGTATCAGGTAGATACCGTAAAGGCAGAGCTGGAGAAGCTTGGCTATACATGTGAATATTACGCATTCTCTGATTCCAATGACCTGGCAACCATTGCCACGAACGCAGCAAACGGCTGTGATGTGATTTACATCCCGACTGATAATACTGCTGCAGCAAACACTGAGATCATCAACAACATCTGTCAGCCGGCAGGGGTGCCGATCATTGCAGGTGAGGAAGGAATCTGCAGCGGATGCGGCGTGGCTACTCTGTCCATCAGCTACTACGACCTGGGTGTGGCAACCGGCAAGATGGCTGTGAAGGTCCTGACCGGCGAAGCTGACATTTCTGAGATGCCGATCGAGTATGCTCCGCAGTTTACCAAGAAATATAACAAGACCATCTGTGAGGCTCTTGGCATTACCGTTCCGGATGATTATATTGCGATCGAGGAGTAACTGACATATGATGAGTTTGATAAATGCCCTGCCTGGCGCAGTGGCACAGGGCCTGATCTGGGGCATTATGGCGATCGGAGTGTATCTGACCTTCCGTATCCTGGATATCGCAGATCTGACCGTAGACGGATCCCTCGGAACCGGCGGTGCGGTATGTATTATGCTGATGCTGTCCGGGCAGAATGTATGGGTAGCCATGGCAGGCGCAACGGCAGCCGGCATGGCAGCCGGCCTTGCAACCGGAATCCTTCATACCTTTATGGGAATCCCGGCGATCCTGGCCGGAATCCTGACCCAGCTTGGTCTGTATTCCATCAATTTAAAGACCATGGGGAAGGCAAACCAGGCAATCAATGTCGACAAGTATGACCTGCTGGTTTCCCTGCGCTTTATCCGGAAGGTTCCGTTTTATAAAAACACGATCCTGATCGTGGCGATTGCGATCATTCTTCTGATCGTTGTCTTATACTGGTTTTTTGGTACTGAACTTGGCTGCTCCTTACGCGCTACCGGCTGCAACGATAAGATGGCCCGCGCACAGGGCATCAACACTGATTTTAACCGTGTGCTGGGACTTATGATCTCCAATGGTCTGGTAGCACTTTCTGGTGCCATGCTCTGCCAGTATCAGGGCTTTGCAGATATCAATATGGGCCGTGGTGCTATTGTCATCGGCCTGGCTGCAGTTATCATCGGTGAAGCGATCTTTGGAAAAGTGTTCCGCAATTTTGGCTTCAAGCTGCTTGCGGTTGCTCTGGGCTCGATCATCTATTACCTGGTTTTGCAGGTCGTGATCTGGCTCGGCATCGACACAGATCTGTTAAAACTGTTATCCGCAGGAGTTGTTGCCGTGTTCCTGGCTATCCCTACCTGGAAGAGCCGCTATTTTTCAAATATGGGAAAGAGAGGGTAGGAACGTATGCTGGAGATAAAAAATATCACAAAAACCTTCAACAAGGGAACCGTCAATGAAAAGAAGGCGCTGCGCGGTGTGAATCTTACGTTAAATGACGGGGATTTCGTAACGGTGATCGGAGGCAACGGTGCAGGAAAATCCACATTGCTGAACGCGATAGCCGGTGTCTGGCCGGTTGACAGCGGTGCCATTGTCATAGACGGAAAGGATGTCACAAGACTTCCGGAATATAAGCGTGCCGCATTTCTCGGCCGTGTTTTTCAGGATCCGATGAACGGAACCGCGGCAACCATGGGAATTGAGGAAAATCTGGCTCTGGCTTTGCGGCGCGGAAGAATGCGAAGCTTAAAGCCGGGAATCAAAAACGAAGAACGCAAGCTTTATGTTGATATGTTAAAGAGGCTTGGCCTTGGTCTGGAGGACCGTCTCACCTCTAAGGTGGGACTTCTTTCCGGCGGACAGCGTCAGGCACTGACGCTTCTTATGTCCACCTTGCAGCGTCCAAAGCTTTTGCTTTTAGATGAACATACCGCGGCGCTGGATCCGAAAACCGCAAAGAAGGTGCTGGATCTGACGGCAGAAATGGTGGAAGAGCAGAAGCTTACCACTCTTATGATCACGCACAATATGCGTGATGCCATTCACATGGGCAACCGCCTGATCATGATGCATGAAGGAAATGTCATTTATGATGTGGCTGGGGAGGAAAAGAAGAATCTTACCGTGGATGACCTGCTGCATAAATTTGAGGAGGCCAGCGGCGAGGAGTTTGCAAATGACCGTATGATGCTTGCAAAATAAAAGACTGGTACAGAATGACCGGCAGTGTGTAAATGATTTGGCACTCTGCCGGTTTTGTGCTATACTAAAGATAATAAATACAGTTGGATTTTGATTTCCCAAAGGAGGATTTCTTATGGATAAAAGCAAACTGGTCATTACCATTGAGCGTCAGTACGGAAGCGGCGGACGTATCGTCGGAAAAAAGCTGGCGGAGGAGCTGGGTATTTCTTTTTATGATGATGAAATCTTAAGTATGACCGCAGAGAAAAGTGCGGTAGGAGAGAAGTATTTCCGTCTTGCTGATGAAAAGGCAGGAAATAACCTGCTGCGTAAGATCGTAGGCAATCTCCGTTTCCCTGTCGGCATTTTTGAGGAACCGAAAAAAGAAGGAGATGTCACCTCTCCGGATAACCTGTTTCGTTTCCAAGCTGAGGTTATCCGTGAACTTGCTTCCGCAGAGTCCTGCGTCATCGTGGGCCGCTGTGCAGATTATATTCTGGAGACCTCCGGAAAGACGGATCTGGTCAAGATCTTTGTGTATGCAGACCTTTCCACCTGTGTACGCAGAACCCAGGAAACCGATGGCATCTCCGATACCAAGGAAGCACTTAACAAATTAAACAGGATCACCAAACAGCGTAAATCTTATCATAAGTATTTTACCGGAAAAGAATGGGAAGATGTCACAAACTATGATCTGCCGATCAATGCAAGTAAGCTGGAACTGGATCAGGTCGTTGAGCTGATCAAGGATTATATCCGCATGATCGGATATGATATCTGAATGGCACATTCTCGCGCAAAAAAGACCGTCACAGAGTGGCGGCCTTTTTTGCGTTGTGCGCCCAGAGGCGCACGCTTTCATGATAGAAAATTACTTTTTGGTGATTTTTACAGCCTTGATCTCTTTGTCGTTGATAGAACCGTCATACTGGATCTGAAGGGTATCACCCTCAGCGTACTGGCTGAGATCGATGCTGTCGGATACGAATGTGAAGAAGTCACCGGTCTGTGCTTCCAGAACGATGTGATCACCGTCTTCACCAAGCTGTGCAACCTTGCCGACAAATGCGTCGATCTGGGCTTCGTCAGTATCCTTTGCGTCATCCATAACGATCTTGATGGCTAACGGCTCATCATCCAGATCACCGAGATAGGTTACTTCTGCGGCTGCGCCGGCCTGGATACCGTCCTTGCCAACAACATATGCGTTGCCGGTCAGAACCTTGTAGTCTTCTCCGTCAACCTCCAGGGTCATGGAATCGGAAGCAACATCCTTGACGGTGCCGTCAGCAACCGGATCCATGCTCTGCTCCAACATGGAAGCAGTAACTTCCATTGCTATAGCCGGAATCGGATCCTCTGTAGTGTTTGCCGGGACGGTAAGGTCTACCCAGTCACCTTCGGAGAGAGGAAAATCTTTGGTAACCTCTGCTTTGGAGATATCATATTTTCTTTCCTGGTCATCATAATCATCTTTTACGGTAAGGATATCACCGTCAATTGCGGTAATCACGCCGCTGGTGTAGTCCTCCTCAGCCTCAGCTTCGCTGGAAGTTTCAGCAGCTGTGGTAGTAGTTTCTGCCGGAGCTGCAGTGGTCTCTGCGGCTTTTTTGCTGGAGCAGGCTGCTGCACTGATGGAAACTGCTGCGATAGCAGTAATAAGTAATGCCTTTTTCATAATATATCACTCCTCTGATTTTTATTTGCCGACTGGAAATAAGAAATCGACAATGATGAGTTTACTACAAAGGCATTCAAAAAACCATTGATTTTTTATTAAGTTTTCTTCAAAATGGTGAACATTTGGTGAATTTCTTATTTTATGTTATGGCAGGTATCAAAAAAGAATATTTGACGGGATTTCTCGATTGCAGTAAGATAAAAAATGTAAATTTTTCACACAAAACAAACAAAAAAGACGGGCAGGAAAATGCCGTTTTAAGGAGAAAAATATGGATTTTTCCGGATTATTTGAAATGCAGGGTATGTTATTCACAATCATGATACTGGGTTATATATTCCGCAAGGTGGGAATGATCAGCGACAGTGGCAAGGCGCTGCTTACGGATCTGGTACTGTATGTCACGCTTCCGGCCAGCATTCTGAAATCCTTTCAGATTGAATTCAGCCATCAGATCCTGGTCAGCTGTCTGTCTGTGATCGCAGTGGCCGTTGGAATTCAGATCGGTGCGTGGCTTCTTGGCATGATCCTCTACCCGGGCTTTCCGGATGAACGAAAAAAAGTGCTTCAGTATGCAACCATCTGCTCTAATGCGGGAATTCTTGGCAATCCCATTGCAGAAGGGATATTCGGAAGTATGGGACTTTTGTATGCATCGATTTATACAATTCCGCAGCGTACCTTTATGTGGTCCATCGGCATGACATATTTTACACAGGCACCGGACGCCAAGACGCTGATCAGAAAAGTGTCTACGCATCCATGTATTTTGTCGGTAGTCGCCGGACTTCTGATCATGGTGCTGCAGATCCCGCTGCCGGGCTTTATCAGTCTGACCATTAAAAACATTGCCGGCGGAAACACCTTCCTTGCCATGGCACTCGTCGGGACCATTCTGGCCGAGGTACCGCTTCGGACGCTCCCGGAAAGAGATACGATCTATTACAGCTTTATACGTCTCTTTTTTATTCCATTTCTGGTCTGGCTGGCGTGTCACTTTGCACAGGTTGACAATCTTGTTACCGGTGTCTCAGTTGTTTTATCAGGTATGCCTGCTGCCAGTGTCACCGCTGTTCTTGCGGCAAAATATGGTAAGGATGAGGTATTTGCGACGAAATGCGTGGTATTGTCCACTTTGCTTTCGATGATCACCGTACCGGTCTGGTGCATATTCCTGGCATAGAGATCAGGTATCACAAGGCAGAAAATAACAGCTTATATGCAGAAAGAGGGCTTCCCGTCGGATGATGGGAAGCCCTCTTTCTGTAATCAGACACGGACGATTCAGGCCATCATGCGGAACAGTCCGATGACCTTGCCAAGAATCTGCACGTGATCTACGATAATCGGCTCCATGGTGTCATTCTCCGGCTGAAGGCGGTAATGACCGTTTTCCTTGTAAAAACGCTTAACCGTGGCAGAGTCGTCCACCAGCGCAACGACGATCTCTCCGTTTTCTGCGGTATTTGTTTGTTCCACGATGACCCGGTCACCGTGGAAGATACCGGCATTGATCATGCTTTCGCCTTTTACCTTCAGCATAAAGGTGTCAGTGTTCGGCAGGATCTCTGCCGGAATCGGGAAGTAGTCCTCAATGTGTTCCTGAGCGAGGATTGGTTCTCCTGCGGCCACGGTGCCGATGATGGGTACCTGGACCATCTCACGGCGGTTCAGCGCAAATTCATCGTCCAGGATCTCAATGGCACGCGGCTTGGTGGGATCCCGGCGGATGTAGCCGTTGGCTTCCAGAGATTCCAGATGAGAGTGGACTGATGATGTGGATTTTAAATGAACAGCCTCGCAGATTTCGCGGACTGCCGGCGGATAGCCTTTCTTTAAGATGCATTCTTTGATATATGTTAAAATTTCCTGCTGTTTTGCGGTAATCTTACCCTGACCCATATTGTTTCCTCCATGCGGATGTATTCTGTTCTGTGGTGTATGTTTATCTACAAATATAGTAACACAGCTTTCTGTAAAAAGCAAACCTTTGTTCGGTTTTTCTGCAAAAACATATTGACAAACAAATGTTCGGATCCTATAATAGAAACATAACAAACGTACGTTCGAAATATCCGAACAGGGGGAATACTTATGAGAACCAGAAGAACCATCAGACGCCATCTTCGTAATTTTACTGTCATTCTGCTTATGATCCTCGCATTTTGTTCCGGCTTTTTCGGCCACACACTGCTGAACGCAAGAGCAGAGGAGAAGGCGCGTCCGGAATGGAACCGTTATTATACCAGTGTTCAGATCCGCCAGGGAGACAGTCTCTGGAACCTTGCAGACAAATACCGCCAGGGGAGTGGTTATTCCCGTCAGGAGTACATAGACGAGCTGAAGCGCATGAACGGATTAAAATCGGAACAGCTTCACTCAGGAGAATATCTGACGGTCGTATATTTCGCGGAATAATTTGCAGATTGCATATCGCAGCGGTATTGGTTATAATTAGATTTGTTTTATTATTTTATTTATTCTATACTGAGCGAGGAAGAATCAATGCCGCATGCAAATATTATACATGTAACCAATCTGCAGCTGCCGGAACTGGAGTTATATTCCAGATTTTCAGAAAATCAGCTGCTTCATTATTTTGAACCGGAATCAGGCGTCTTTATAGCCGAAAGCCCTATTGTAGCCGGTCGGGCTCTGGATGCCGGTTATGAGCCGATCTCTATTCTGGCAGAAGAAAGTGAATTATATGGCGCTTCCGCAGAACTGATCAGCCGCTGTCAAGGTATTCCTGTTTATACGGCACCGGGGGAGGTGCTCACGCAGCTGACAGGCTTTGCTCTGACGCGTGGTCTGCTCTGTGCCATGCGCCGCAGGTCGCTTCCTTCTGTGGCAGAGATTTGTGCAGGAGCAAGCCGTATTGCCATTCTGGAGAATGTTGTCAATCCCACAAACATTGGAGCCATATTCCGTTCTGCTGCGGCTCTGAATATGGATGCCGTGCTTCTCACTTCCGGCTGCAGTGATCCTTTATACCGCAGAGCGATTCGTGTCAGTATGGGCACTGTATTCCAAATTCCATGGACCATCTTTGACCGTGAACACGCATGGCCGCAGCCTGCTATGTCAAAATTACAGAAACTTGGTTTTAAAACTGCTGCAATGGCTCTGACGGACAAGTCAGTCTGTATTGATGATCCATCTGTTCTTGCGGAAGAAAAACTTGCCATTGTGCTTGGAACAGAGGGAGACGGGCTTGCCCAAAAAACCATTGCCGATTGCGATTACACCATCCGTATTCCTATGTCTCATGGAGTGGATTCCCTGAATGTGGCAGCTGCCAGCGCCGTTGCATTCTGGCAGCTCGGAATGAAAACAGTGAGAGATGGAAAGTAATCATAATGCTGCTTACATTCACAGGAATCCAAAAGCTGCGCAAGCAGTCTGCTGCTGTCTAAAAGTCAGTTGTTGACAAAAAATAAGGTCTGTGCTATGCTTACCTACGATATAAAAACAATAAAAGCGCGGGAGTCTGTGTGACAGGCTGAGAGGAAGATAAATCTTCGACCGTACCTGATTTGGGTCATGCCAACGGAGGGAAGCAACAAGAATACAGGTGCATCTTCTGGCATTGGCCGGAGGGTGTACTTTTTTGTATAATAGAAAGAACACAAAATCCAACTGCACAGCGGAAAGTGTCTGTACATCTGTTCCGTGCTGGCAAAGAAGACCGGAGGGGGAGCGCCCTGCGGCCGGGCAGAAGGAGTTTACATAGCGATGGGAATCCGTGTTTTCGGAGTGAGAGGAAGTAATGGAACTTCGACCGAAAAAGGGATAACTGTCGCTTTTTTTCTGGAAATTCATTTCGAAGTTTTGGCGGCAGGAATCCGGAAAAACAGGAGGAATGAAGAATGGAAAAACAAAGAATGAAAACGTTTCGCATGGTGTTTCTGGCAATGATGGTAGCAATTGGTGTCGTAATCTCTCCCATTTTACGAATTGAAGGAATGTGTCCTACCGCACATCTGATCAACATTACCTGTTCTGTATTTATGGGACCATGGTATTCTCTGCTGTGTGCCTGCATGATCGGCGTCATCCGCATGATGTTTATGGGAATCCCGCCGTTAGCGCTGACCGGTGCCGTATTTGGCGCCTTTATTTCCGGTGTATTTTACCGGGCATCCAAAGGAAAAATCATCTGCGCTGTACTTGGTGAGATCTTTGGAACAGGCATCATCGGTTCCCTGGTATCTTATCCGGTCATGGCCTTTTTGATGGGAAGAGAAGGACTGAACGCATTTTATTATACGCCGATGTTTATTTCCGCTACGATCATGGGCGGAATTGCCGCATACATCTTTCTGAAGGCGTTAAGCCAGACAGGAATGCTTGCGAAATTTCAGGAAAGTCTGGGAGCAAAAGTTTATGACAGAAATACAAGAAAAAGCGAACACAATACCGCAGGAGCTGAGTATAGCGGAAATTCGAAAGTATACTAAAGAAGCAGCGCCTCTGATCCACTGCATCACAAATCCAATCTCAATTCACGACTGCGCCAATATCATTCTGGCTGCCGGTGCCCGCCCGATCATGGCGGAGCATCCGGCAGAAGTTGCTGAAATTACAGCAGTTGCCTCTGCACTGATGCTAAATCTTGGCAATATCACGGATGCCCGCATTGAGTCAATTCAGCGCGCATTGAAAGAAGCAAACCGGCGAAAAATCCCGGTGCTGCTGGATCTTGTCGGTGTCACCTGCAGCAGTCTGCGGCGCGAGTTTGCCAGAAAACTGCTGGCAGATGGAAGGTTTGCCGTGATCAAGGGGAATATTTCTGAAATCCTGGCTGCGGCAGATCTCCCTTTTCACGGAACCGGAATCGATGCCGGTTCCCAGGATGCGATATCACAGGCGAATGAGGCAAGCTACTGCACTACCGCTAAAAAGCTTGCAGAGCATTTGGGGTGTACGGTCATGGCTACCGGAAAACTGGATCTGATCGCAGACCGGAATCAGGCATTTCTGATCGCCAACGGGCATACTGCATTATCCGGCATTACGGGAACCGGCTGTATGGTTGGTGCACTGACTGCGGCATACCTTCCCGCAAGTGTGGCACTGGCTTTCACCGGTATACCTGCTGCATTGCTGGCAGCCATTACCATGGGAATTTCAGGAGAACATGCTGCATCCGGCTCCAGAGGTCCTGGAAGCTTTCAGGCAGCTCTTCTGGATGAGGTTTTCTGCATGACTGACAGTCAGCTCCAGAATCAAGCACAGATACGCCGTATCGGGTAACACAGATGCCATTCATAGAAAAGAGGAACTTAAGATGAAAAACAACCTGGATTTAAGCTTATATCTTGTAACTGACAGTACTTACCATACCGAAGAATCTCTTCTTTATACCGTAGAGGAAGCGTGCAAGGGTGGTGTTACCATGGTGCAGCTTCGCGAGAAGAATACCGGCGGGCGGGATTATCTGGAAAAAGCCTGCAAGCTTCGTGCGATTACAGACCGTTATCATATTCCGCTGATCATCGATGACCGTGTGGATGTTGCCATGGCCTGCGGTGCTGCCGGTGTTCATGTTGGTGCATCAGACCTTCCGGTAGCAGAGGTTCGCCGTCTTCTCGGACCGGATAAAATTGTGGGAGCAACCGCTAAAACCGTTGAAGCTGCGCAGAAGGCTTACCAGGATGGCGCAGATTACCTTGGAGTCGGAGCAATTTATCCGACCACAACCAAGGTGACCACCGTGCTCACAGAGGTTTCTACACTGGCTGCCATCTGCAAGGCCGTTCCGATCCCGGCGGTTGCTATCGGAGGACTGAACCGGAAAAATATGGATATTTTAAAGGGGAGCGGAGCGGACGGTATTGCAGTGGTATCTGCTATCATGAAAGCAGATGACCCGAAAAAAGCAGCCGAAGAGCTGCTTGCTGCAGTGAAGGAGCTTTGATCACAGATTTTTCTTTTTGTATAGAAACCAGGATGCGGCAGCAGAAAAGCAGGCCAGATATAATACCAGAATCCAGATTCCTGTGAAGGAGAATGCTTCCTGATTGGCAATCTGCCGCAGGGCAGCGCTGGTCTGTGACAGAGGAAGCCAGCTGATCAGCTGGCGGATCCCGTCAGGCATATTCTGGGCGGAGAAAAAGGTGTTGCACAGATACGCCATCGGCATGATAACATAGTTTGAAAACCGCGGCACATCTGCATGGTTTTTTGCGTAAAAGGAAACTACCACACCAATGGTGGAGAACACCGCTCCGTTCAGAAACATAAACAGAAATGACCAGCCGTTAAAGCAGAGGCCGGTCCGCAGAGGAAGGACCAGAAGTATGATTACACTTCCAGCATAGACACCGCGCAGACTTCCGCCAATAATCTGACCTGCAATAAACTGCCAGAGAGGAGTCGGTGAGATCATGACCTGGTCAAATGCCTTTTCATACAGGCGCTGTACATTCAGTGTCTGGGCAATGGCATTGAAGCTTCCGTTCATGGTAGTAAGAGCCACTACACCTGGGATCAGAAAGTTCAGATAGGGTTGGCCGTGTGATACGGTCTGGACACCAAAGCCAAATACCAGAATATACAGGAGTGGAGCAATCATGGCTGCGGATGTGATCTTAAAAAAATTGTGGCGGAATTCCACCCATTTTTCCCATAATACAGTAAGAATTCCCATGGTCATCTGCGCTCCATTTCTTTTCCGATGTGCTCAAGAAAGACATCTTCCAGCGTTGTATTGCGCAGTGATGTCTCATATGGCGAGTCGGACAGATAACGGATTGCTTCCTCCTTCTCTGAAAAATAATGACATCTGACACCGTCCGGTTTTGTTTCATCTACCGCATAGCGCCCAAGCACTTCAATCATGTGCCTGGGCGTATCAGTTTCTCGTAGCACACCGCGGCACATAAAGCCGACACGGTCGCAGAGTGATTCCGCCTCTTCCATATAATGTGTAGTAAGAAGAATCGTCAGATTCTGTTGGTTCAGCTTTTTTAAAAGGTTCCACATCTGTCTGCGGGCCAGAGCATCCATTCCGGCTGTTGGCTCATCCAGCAATAATATTTCCGGTTCTGTTAACAGTGCACGGCAGACCATCAGTTTTCTTTTCATTCCGCCGGACAGCTTCCGGACGGTTCTTTTCCGGTAATCCAGCAGTCCGCAAAAGTCCAGCAATTCTTCTGAACGTTCCCGTATTTTTTTTAATGGCATATAGTAAAGGCGTCCCTGATATTCCATGATCTCATCCATAGTCATGTCCTGACGCATCGAGTACTCCTGTGTAACGACACTGAGCTTTCTCTTTAACCGGTCATTTTTTCTGGTCAAAGGTTCTCCGTCAATCTGAATGGAGCCTTTGGTAGGAAGCAGAAGTGTAGACAGCATGCTGATCGTTGTTGTTTTTCCTGCACCATTTGGCCCAAGAAGTCCAAAAAACTCTCCGGTTTCGATCGTAAGGTTCAGATGATCCACCGCAAGGAACTTATCATATTGTTTCGTTAGATCCTGTAATTTAATCATGCGGTTCCTCTTTTACAACAATAATAGAATAATAGCTTGCCTGATCCGGTATTTCGTCAATACAGTGATAGATATGCTCGTCCGGCATGCCGCAATTTTCAATCATAGAGCAGGTTGTATTGCTGCGTTTTAGAGCTTCCTTTACAAGCGGCATTTTGGAAGCAGCTTTCATCAGCACTTTTGTTCCCGAAAGGTTCAGTGCATCTTCGACTCCATAGGTAGATGGGATGATATGGATCTGCTCAGAACGGTCTGCAAGACTATCTTCAAGTCTGGCGCTGACAGCACAGAATGATGGAATTCCATTGATGATCTTTGCATCATATCCGCGGGCTTTTACCAGACGGTGAATGTAAATATAAGTGCTGTAAATGGTCGGATCTCCAAGAGTAAGACAGGCTACATCCAGTCCCTGTTCCAGCTTTTCTATGATTCGGTCCGCTGCGGTCTGATATGCAGCGTCCAGAACAGCCCGGTCTTTTGTCATGGGTGTAGTAAGATCCAGACATTCTTTCTGATCGAGATTCTTAACAATGCCGCTTGCAATCCGGTAAGCGACTGCCTTTCCCTTGCCATCTGCCGGTACCGCAAGGACCGGACAGCATTTAATTGTGTCGACTGCAAGATAGGTCATAAGGCGAGGATCTCCAGGACCAACACCAACACCGTATAACGTTCCATTCATAATGTTTCTTCCTTTCGTTCTTAAAAGTGAAAAATTTATTTACTTTTTAATTCTATGGTTCCCGCAATTTCACTACATTTCTGGCACTTCTTCTCCGTTCATCTTCCAGTGCGGCGTAGTGTTTTTTGGTGGTGTTTACATCGGAATGTCCGAGAACATCTGCTACAAGATAGATATCGCCTGTTTCCCGGTACAGATTGGTGCCATAGGTACTGCGCAGTTTGTGCGGGGTGATCTTTTTGAGCGGTGTGACGATATGAGCGTATTTTTTAACCAGGTTTTCTACCGAGCGGACATTCATGCGTTTGCGCTGGATGGAAAGGAAGAGTGCCTGCTCGCTTCCTTCTTCCGGAATGATTCCAAAGCGTTCATCAAGATAGTCCTGAAGTGCATTTTCTACTTCTGACCCGAAATACACCGTTACTTCTTTTCCGCCTTTGCGATGAATATGTATGCCCCCGTTTTTAAAGTCTACATCGTTGATATCGAGACCGACACATTCGGAAACGCGGATTCCGGTTCCGAGAAGCAGCGTCAGGAGTGCCAGATCACGAAGCCGTGTACGTTTATGAAAGGCTTTTTGTTTTTCAGTCAGGCCTTCGCCCTGCTCTACGGCATCCAGAAGAAGGGCTACTTCATCTACATCGAGGCGGATGATTTCTTTATCGTGCAGCTTTGGGAGCCGGACGAGAGCTGCCGGGTTTGTTGTAAGCTTTTCTGTTCGAAAAAAATAATTATAAAAGCTTTTCAGAGAAGATATTTTACGCATGATACCTCGTTCCTGATTCATGATCTCATGATTCTGTTCGTTGAATCGGTATTTCAGGTATTCCATATATTCTTCAAGATCCGTCACCGTGATCTGGTCCAGCTGTTCCAGTTTAAAATCCATTCGTTCCATTTTGGCAAAGACAGGATTTTCTTTTTTCAGAAAATCAAAGAAAACAGATAAGTCATAGGCGTAGGCAATCCGGGTTCTTGTAGAAGTGCGCGGTTCAATCCCACGGAAAAACTCGGTACAAAATGGAGGAAGCGCCTTCATCATTTCCCTGAGCTTTTTGATATTTTCGATGTCTTTCTGCTGATAATAAGGTATATTTGCCATGATCGTGTCTCTTTCCGAATTTGTTAGTTGTGTTTATCAGGGTTTTCCCATCCGGGAAGGTTTCCGTGTGATACTGCATGAAACAGTCGTTCCCGCACACCAGGTGCCTCTGCATTGATGGAACGGATCAGATTTTTGATTGCTTCGCGATTGGTGTGACCGTCCATCGGACAGGGATTTTTGCAGACCGGAAGCTGATACTTATTCCGGAAGCCTTTTACATCGGCCTCCGAAACCAGCATCAGCGGCCGAATGACGGTAAGGTCTGTGCGGTCTAAATGGGTAACCGGAGGAAATGCATAGAAACGGCCTTCGTAGATAAGAGACATCATTGCAGTTTCGATGATGTCATCCTTGTGGTGGGCATAGGCAATTTTATTGCATCCGAGTTCCATGGCTTTCTGGTTTAGCGCGCCTTTTCTCATCTTTGCGCAGAGAGAACATGGATTTGTTTCTTTGCGGATGTCGAAGAGGATTTTTCCAATCTCGGTGGTCACAATCTCATAAGGAATGTGAAAGCTGCTGCAAAGTTCCTGAATTGCTCCCAGGTTCATAGGTTCCAGTCCGAGATCTACGGTAATGGCAGATAATGTAAAGGGAATCGGATAGAATTTCTGAAGACTGGCGAGACCATACAGCAAGGTAAGGCTGTCTTTGCCGCCGGAGATTCCTATTGCTATGTGATCTTCCGCTTCAATCATATGATATTGGTCAATGGCCTGACGCAGCAGGCTGAGTAGTTTTTGAAGTTTCATCTTTTTTATACGAGGATCCTTTCTCTAAAACGTAAGACTATCTTACCACAAAAAAGCTTCTGCGTCATACTTATCTTTATTGAGCAATGTTTCTCATCTGACGAATATGAAATTGACAATCGAAGTTCTACTTTCTATACTAAATCCGTTATCGGAGTTAGCGTATGCTAATTTACAGAATGAAATTGCGTAACGGAAGGGGAAGAAAAATGAGAACACGCAAGATTCAAAAACAGGCGTTTGCTGTATGTCTGGCTATTATGACTGCAGCCCAGACAATGACTGGTTACGGTGCGACGATCACAGCCGGGGCGGCACCAGATCATGGAAGCTGGGTCCGTGAAGGTCAGAACTGGAGATACCAGGCAGCAGATGGAAGCTTTGCGAAGGGCTGGATCCATACGGCATCCGGCTGGTATTATTTGGATCTGGATACCGGAGTTATGAAAACAGGAAAAGCTGTTATTGATGGAAAACAATACTATTTTGATCAGCAATCTGATAGTCTTGAGGGAAGAATGCATACCGGATGGATCAAAGATGAGGAAGGCGCCTGGTATTTCTACAGTACGAATGCAGATGTGACCGAGGGTGCTATGGTATCCGGATGGCAGTGGATTGATGGCAGATGTTATTATTTTGAACCGGAATCCGGTGAGCACCCGGGAAAAATGTTTACGGATGGAACAACTCCTGACGGCTATCAGGTAAATCAGGATGGAGCATGGCTGGATGAAGACGGCAAGGTTCAGGAACGTCCGGGTCAGGGATATACAGGGCTGAGCGGACAAAACAGAGCCTCCGGCAGTACGCAGACAAGCAGTGGCGGTTCTTCAGGCGGTGGATCCGGCAGCAGCTCCAGTGGATCTAGCAGCAGCTCTAATGGGTCCGGCACCGGTGCAGGCACTTCTTCCGGAAATACGAACAGCAGTCTATCATCTCCTGGTACTTCAAATGGACAGGATGAACAGCAAAGTTCACTTCTGCTGGAAAGCCAGACCAGAGTAGTAGATCTTGGCTGGAGCCAATACGTGTCAGTTGCTTTCGCAAAAGGATATTCTCTGAATAACTGCAGAGTTATGATCGATGGAGTTGATGTCACCGAGGCAATGACTCCGGTGGATACGGACGGCACAATTGCAAAATGGGAGCTGACTGTTTTAAATCCAGGCAGCATTACTGCGATGGATCAGGAAGGTCACACACAGACAGTTTCCCTTGGAGGCAGTCAGAATGGTTCTGGCACGATTCAGGTGAGAAAGCATACAGCACCTGCAGCATTTCTTGCGCATGGATCTGTTAATGTATGGGATTATCAGCTGACCAATTATGACGATCATGGTCAGGTTCGTGTGAAGCCGTCAACAACTACTTTTTCGCTCGGACAGAAAAAGGATGAGATCCGGTATTACGCGCCGAAAGCAGAATTGAAGGACGATGAGACAGCAGATAACATATATCATGTCAGTGGTGAAGCTATCGTGATGTTTAATTATACATCTGAGGCAGATAAACAGTGGTTTGACAGTATTTCTGATGTGGATCTTGTTTCCGGAAACGGAAATAAAAATACGATCAATGCGGATCTGGCGTGGAGCAGTGATCTTGCGGATCATCACGGAAAAACGGTTGGACAGATCACAGTACCGCTTGGACAGACGAACTTTTATTCCAATGGCCTGTATTATCTTCGTGTAAAATCAGGAAATACGGATACGCTGATTCCAATCGAGGTTGTAAACGGCACGGCGCCTTCTATGATCTTAAGTGAAGCCGGTGCGATCGTCAGCGGAAAAAATCTTCATTTTACGGTTCAGAATATGACGTATGGAGCAACAATGCCGGTGAATCGTGTTGAGCTGACACGACCGGACGGAACTACTGAAGAACTGGAAAAGATTCGTGACTGGTATCTAATCGGTGACAGCTTTGTTCTTTATAACGATGAATCTGCCACGGACGGCAGAAATAACATTCCGGATCCGGGCCAATATACCATCACAGTTCATGCTACCGGATTTAAGGATATGTCTTATACCTTCACGGTATCTGATGCTGCAAGCGCGACCAGGGAAGAAGCACAGGCAGCATATACACTGGCTGCGGTAGATGCAATTTCCAGTGCAACGGTCAGCGGCGGAAGCAGCAGTGGCAGTTCTGACGGATCAGACGGCGGAAGCACTACGATGACTGCTGATCTGCTTTTTGATGCTGATCTTCTCGCAAATGCGCTGATTTTAAGTGAGCTCCAGGTTGAAAATGAAGCTGCCGATGCAATTGCAGATCGGTGGTTGTCCGATATGTCTGGTTACGATGCTGTTATTGGCGAGGACAGCACAACCTTTTACAGCTTTGATGCATATCGTGATGCAGTGGAGCAGGCCAAGAATGCCGGATCTTATTTAAGCTTTGCAGATTATTTAGCAGCAGGAAATGCAGAAACGACTGCAAACCGTCCTTATGCAGTGAAATATGTACTGGAAGACAACCTGCTTGGCGAGACGCAGATGAATGGCAATTACCTTGGAAAAGAGGCTCCTGCGATTCATTTGACAGATGAGACTGGAAATACGATCACAGAGATCAAAGAGGGAACGGATGTTTATCTTTCCTGTGAAGATCTTGCTTATCTTCAGACTGTTGCGGACGAGGCGAAGCTCTATGTTAATGGAGATTATCAGGAGCTTTCCAACACGAAATATACATTAACGGAAAATGGTCTCTTATTACAGCTGGATGCAGATGTGTTCCGTCTTGAAAATGGAAGCAATACACTTGTGATCAAGTTGAATGGCTATCAGGATAATACCGTTTCGGTACCGGTTGTAAAGGATAAAAAGGATGTTCGGCTGTCTGTAAATGAGAATCTGAAAGTTGGCGATGCAGTGATTCTTACAAATGATGCAGATGAAAGCGGAGATATCTGGAAGTATATCACAAAGGTGTCATTGAAAAAACCAGACGGAACCGTGAAAAGCATTCTTCCGGATGGTCAGGAGAGTATCTCGGAAAAAGTGGGTTACAGCATCAGTGAGGAACAGGAAAATCAGCTGATTCTTGGAAAAGATCTGTTTGACACGGATGGTGAATATGAAGTAACAATTGAAGCTGCATATTATGAAAAACAGACGATCTCCTTTGAAATTTCAAAAGAAGACCAGACAGATCCGGGTGAAACAAATCCGGATGAAGCGAAGGAGCCGCCGGCAGCAGTAGATGGGGAAGACAGTTGGAATATGGGAGCATATACCTTCCAGTTTGGCACAGCTTCCAGTGACTGGATCAAAAATATCAGTAATGTAAGCGTCAATGGTCAGTCATACGAAAAAGGAAGCTTTGTTTATGGCAATGCCCAGTATACGATTTCAGAGACCGATGGTTTTGTTAAGCTCGGAAATAAGAAAATCACAGAAGATAAAAATGAAATTGTAATTTCTGCAGCAGGATACGAGGATCTGATCTTCTATATTGACAAAACAGGAAAACTGGTAGATGAAACAGAAAATCCGGATACAGAAAACAAGGAAACGCTTGCAGGCCCTGTTGAAACCAAGGATATCACCGATGGATTCGGACTTGTGTTTGATGATGCAGAGTGGTTTGACAAGATCACTTCTGTTACTGTTAATGAAACTGAGTACACAAAAGCTGATTATGATTTAAACAGTAATGAATATCGCACGAGCGGGATCCTGAAACAGATTTCATTAAGCAATTCTGCTTTTGAGAATTCTGAGAAAAACGAAATTGTTATTGAGGCTGAGGGTTATGAATCTCTGACTGTGACGATCATGCTGGATCAGAATGGAAAGATTTCTGACGGTTCGAATGGTGATATCGGAAACGAAGATGGTGAGGAAAAAGCAGCGCCGGAAGTCAGTGCCAATGCAAAAGGAAAATGGGATGACTATTATACAGTAAGATTAAGCGGTGAAGAATTAGATGACTGGTTTGCTGCTATGAAATCAATCACCATAAATGACACGGAACTTACCGCAGTTTCTTATTCCTGGGATCTTGATCAGAATAAATATCTTCTTAAACCAAATGATCGCGAGATTCGCATTGGTAAGAATTCCCTTACTGAGAGTCAGAACGAAATCGTAATTTCAGCAGATGGTTATGAAGATCTGATCTTCATTCTTGATAGTGATGGAGCACTCATTGCTGAAGAAGATTCAGAGGCAGCAATCATGTTGGTCTCTGACGAGGAAGAAGCAGAATATGATGATCGGATTCTTGACGAAGATACGATCATTTCTGATGACAGTGATGAAAAAGCCAAAGACCAGGACAGAATGGATTCTGTTGAAAGCAACGACGCGGAAGTTGAAAAGAAACAGACAGATGCTGCAGAATCGAAGGATACAAATGATAATGCATCAAATCAGCTGACAAATGATAGCGATGCGGAGGAAGATACGGAGGAAGTCAAGAAAAACACGTTAGTGGATGATGACGCTTCCTCAGAAGCAGCCCAGAATCCGGATACGGAAGACAACAAAGATGCAGTGGTGATCAACGAGGAAAAAGCAGAAGAGCAGGAAGTATAGAACGGTGTTCTGATGTTTCGGAAAACGGAGTGTATGACTTATAATATGGGTTATACACTTCGTTTTATTGCTGTTTTTTATAATTACTCATTACAATTTATTATAGTTCTTGAGGCCATTCGAAATCACGGGATGGTACTGGGAAAAGACATCACACACACTTCATACCAACACCCAAACCAATCATCACAGGACCTCACACAAGCCCTTACAAAGCTATCTGGCAACATCTAAGCCCTGGATTTGCACGCTACGATTCATGGCGGTAAAATGGCGGTTTACCGAAGGGAATGCCGTGATAGGCTCGGCAAAGCCGCAAGGCTCTGATGGCGGTACGCCATGGGAGCCTTGTCAGCCTTGGTCATCGCGGCATTGGGTTCATTCGGTCAACGGCTATTTTGCAGCCATGCACCCAAACGTACCAACCACCACCATAATCACACAGATTTCCTTTCCACAGCCACACACAATCTTAATCCATTGTTTAACGAAAGTGAAACGGTAGTTGGAAATAGAACAGGTTGAAAAACTTCGTGCATAGGACGAAGTTCCGTCACCATGTCAACCAGGTACAACTATTCGTTAAACTATTCTTTCGCGAATAGTTGGAGATAGCAAAGGAACACTGCTGTTCAGTCCATGCGGCTGGCGGCGTGTTCCTTTTTATTATACTCCTTTTTGTGTATGCTATATGCTATTCCAGACAGCTTTCCGTGTCGTATACCTTTCCCTCTTTCATTACAAATGCGCAGTCCAGCAATGCTCTCGTGTCGTGCATGAGATCCCGTTTCCATGCAGAAATATCGGCATATTTTCCCGGCTCTATGGTTCCGATTTTATCGGATAACTGTAATATATCCGCATTGACGGATGTCGCGGCCTTTAATGCGGCAAACGGATCCATTCCGCTGTTTAACCAGGCTTCGTATTCATAACCACTTTCATAATTCTGGTGATTTGCCACAAAATCGGTTCCATAGCCCAGTTTGATCTTACTGCTGCAGATTACTTCCCGTCCTGCCTGAAGCGCATCCTTATACAGTTCCAGCTTCCGGCGGAATTCCGGCTGTTTTTTCTTGATTTCTTCCGGATCATAATGAACCGCTTCCTCGTATGGACAGAAGGTCGGGACCAGGTACAGGCCCTTTTCTTCGATGAGCTGCGCGGTTTCCCGGTTCATCAGGCTTCCGTGCTCCATGCCGTCGATGCCGAAGGCAATCAGCTTCTGCATCAGCTCATTCGTGTATACATGAGCCGTCACGGTTTTTCCAAGGGCATGGGCTGTATCCATGATGGCCTTTAATTCCTCATCGTTGAGCTGCTGCTGGATCGGCGTATCATAAGGCGTGAAGAAACCGCCTGTGGCCATGATCTTCAAAAAATCTGAGCCGTATTTTACCTGTTCCCGCACGGCATTGACAAAATAGTCCTTTCCGGCACCCAGAGTCAGGCGTTCCTGCTGAAGCTTCTGGGATAACAGCGGATTTCTGGCAAAGCCCTGGCTGAGATCTCCGTGGCTTCCGGCAGAACAGAGAAACATCGGTGCTGCCACAATGCGGCTTCCCGGAAAATATCCCTGCTCAATGGCCCGTTTTACATCCAGAACTCCGTATCCATTGCTGGTAATGCCGCCCACGTGGCGCACAGTGGTAAATCCTCTGCACAGTGCCTTTTCCGCGCAGCGCGCGATTGCCAGGGTTTTGGCTTCCTCACTCTGGGTGTATACTTCCTCCCGCACCGTATGCCAGTCAAAATAATCCATATGCATGTGGGCATCAATCATTCCCGGAGTCACCTGACAGTCACTGAGATCAATGATATCCGCACCTTCCGGCACGGAAACTTCACTGTCAACTTCCGCAATGAGATGATCTTCTACCAGAATACTCTGGCCGCTCTTCCATTCCTGCGTCACGCCGTCATAAAGACGCCCGCACCGCAGAACCTGGTATTTTTTATTCATACTGTTTGAACTCCTTCACCGCGTTTATTCATAACTGTTCAGTACCCTCACAGTTACGTTTATTCTTCAAAAATTCCAGAATCTTCTGCTCCCAGAAGGTTCCGGACAAAATAATCCATCTTCCGGCGAACAAAGTACGCATCGGACGGGACATTGTGATTGCATCTTGGCAGAACCACCAGATCATATCGCTTGTTGTGGGCATTCAGCTCATCACAGAGCCGTAGCGTCTGCGCCATGGTCACATTGTCATCCATGGCTCCGTAAGCCAGCATCAGATGTCCCTTCAGATTTCCGGCCAGGCGGGTAATGTCGCCATACTGGTAAACTTCATCGGTATAAAGTCCGTTGTAGCGCTCCGTCCAGGAATGCTCATACATCCGCTGGTCATAGTTGCCGGAGGATGCCACACCGACACGGTATACGCCCGGATACTGGAGCATAGCCGACACGGTTGCGTAACCACCGGCAGAATTGCCCCACATGCCAACGCGTACCAGGTCAATCTGCGGATACCGCTGTTTTAATTCTTTTAAGCAGAATACATGGTCTTCCAGGCCTGCGCAGGCGTGAATGTTATGATAGCTGAATCTGTGGAATGCCATGCCCCGGCCTGGAACGCCCCGGCCATCCAGGATCAGTCCGGCAAAGCCCAGCTTCGCGAAAGACTGCAGGCCACCGTAAATTTCCCGGTTCATGCTATTGTCCCAGGTAAAGTCCCGGGGAACGTTGTAGAGCTGCGCACCGCCGTAAATGTAATCGATGAGCGGCCAGGAAGAATCCATGCATTCTGGTGCCGGATTCTTCGGGCTCCCATTTTCCCCCGGATCCGGGCGGAAGAAAATGCCGTACAGCTTCGTCTTTCCATCTGCGGCAGTCAGCGTGATCCGCTCCGGAATCTGATAACCCAGTTCCAGAAGCTCTGAAATATCTGCCGTTTCCAGTTCGCAGATCAGAGAACCATCCATTTTCCGCAGAACCGTGACCGGAGGAAGATCCACGCGGGAATAGGTGTCTACGAAAGACTGGCTTCCCATGCTGATCTGATGCACGGCATCTTCCGGCGTCAGGCGTGTCAGGCCGCTTCCGTCAAACCCGATGCGGTACAGCTGGTAATACATGGGATCCGAACACTCTGGAACATTATTTGCCATAAAATAAATCTGCTTCTCCCGCTCATCGACACGGATCAGCTTCTGAATGATCAGTTCTTTCTCAGACGCATCAAAAAGATCACCCTCACAGATGCTTTCGTTTTCTGTCAGGCGGTAGCGGTAAAGATGAGCGAATCCATTTCGTTCACTCTGCCAGAAGGCATAGGCTCTGTCACTGGTGATAAAGTTGGAAAACAGATAGCTTCCGTAGCCGTCCAGCAGGCCGAAGGCGCCAAGGTTGAAAAACTGCTCCGTTGTCTCACGGATGACAGCACGGCAGCTTCCGTTTAATGCATCACCGAGATAAAGGCAGGCCTCCTGATAACCTCGCGCAATCCAGGTAAAATAGAAATGGCGGCTGTCCTTCATCCATTTGACAGAAGATTTTTCCGGAGAAGTAAATACCGGATAGAGAAAGTCCGGCGCGTCTGCCTTCACCAGTGCTTTTTTCGATAAGGAACCGATGTATAGGCTGTAATGCGGAATCTCTTCGTCGGTATCCGTGACAAAGGGGCATGGATATTCGTAAAGCTCCGGGCGCAGATCGGTAAGGCTGTCTGCGTAGGATGCGATCAGCGGAAGCTTTTTCGTGGTTCTCCGGTCCGCGCAGTAGGTGATAAAACGGGTACCGTCCGGACTCCAGAGGACTTGGGGATGTTCCTTGTATCCCTGGCGTTTTACGGTAATCTGGCTGTAGATATCAATATAGCAGCCGTATTCCAGATCCGGCTCCCCGTCAAAGGTAAGCTGGATCCGTTCTCCGGTTTTCTGTTCGGTCAGAATCAGGTTGTGTCGGTCATAGGAAAGATAGTAAGCACCATCCGGGGACATGGTCACAGCCTTTTCATTTAGACAGCCGGAAGCAGAGCCGGCATTTGCTGCCTGCCCTGCTGTCTCTGCTTTCTGCAGGATCTGTCTTGTTCCAGTCAGTCCGTTTACTTCTGCCAGAACAGCGGTAACTTCACTGCCGGAACGCTCCTGCCGTTCATACTGAAACGTGGTACCGTCTGCATTCCAGTGTATCTTTGGATTTCCGTTTAACACGGCGGTGCGGGTATGTTTTGTCAGAAGCTTTTCTGCTGCTTCATAACGCGCTCTCATAGTGTGCTTTTTCATGTTGTCTCTCCCTCTTATAAGAATACGCTGACACCCGGACCCAGCGGAAGGTTAAACAGAACCCAGACAATCATCTGAATAACCCAGACAATAAGAAACGCAATGGAATATGGAAGCATCATGGAGATCAGGCTTCCCATGCCAAAGTTTTTGTCGTATTTCTTTGCCATTCCGATGGCGATCGGGATATACGGATAGATCGGGGTGATGGCGTTGGTGGTGGAATCACCGATTCGGTAGACGATCTGCGCGAAAGCCGGGCTGTAGTCAAGCATCATCATCATGGGTACCAGGATCGGAGCAAAAATGTACCATTTTCCGGAACCGCTGGTCATGAACAGGTTTACGACGCAGCAGAGCAGGATGAAGAACAGCATTAACGGAATGCCGGTAAAGCCTGCTGCCTGCAGGGCATCTGCACTCTTCACGGCGATGATCATGCCGAGGTTAGTGTAGCTGAACATATTGATGAACTGCGCAATGACAAATACTAAAACAATGTAGCCGGTCATGCCTTCCAGAGCCTGGGCCATCCGCATCGGAACGTCAGAACTGTTTTTGATGGTACCAGCCTTTACGCCGTATACAACGCCTACCAGAATGAAATAAATCATCAGGATCGGAACAAGTCCTTTGATGAACGGTCCGTTTAAGATGGAACCGTCTTCCGCACGAAGCATGCCACCGGACGGGATGACCAGAATTGCAAATAACAGGATGTACAGAATACTGAAAATGCCTGCTGCGCGAAGTGCTTTTGCCTGAACAGGAGTGATCTCGGAGCTGGATTCGACTGCGTCAACGCCCTCTCCGTCTGCCGGATCATAGGTGCCAAGACGCGGAACGATAAATTTCTTATTTACGAAAACACCTACCGCAGTCAGAGTGAATACGGATACGAACATGAAGTACCAGTTGCAGGTGGCGTTGACAGTCATGGACGGATCAATCATCTGGGCTGCAGATTCGGTTACACCGGCTAAGAGGACATCGGTTCCCGCAACGATCACGCAGGCGGTAAATCCGGCATTGGTTGCCGCGTATCCGGCGAGCAGTCCAGCAATTGGATGCATGCCAACGGACTCAAATGCTGCCGCTGCCAGAGCCGGAACCACGATGATGGATGCCTCAGAAGCAATACTTCCGTTGATACCAAGGAATAATACGGTAGCGGTCAGTGCCCACAGCGGAACACCGAGGATTGCGCGGCGCATTGCCGTTGTCAGAAGACCTACCTTTTCTGAAAAGCCGATGGCAATCTGCATGGCCAGTACCAGGCCAAGGGGTGAGAATCCCTGGAAGTTGGAAAGCAGATTTTCCAACAGCCAGATCAGACCATCCTTGCTGATGAGACTCTTGGCAAGAACCGTTTCTCCGTTTGTCGGGTTTACCACACTGACGCCAGCCATGCTGCATGCCAGACTGATCAGTGCCAGGATCAGACATAACCATAAAAATAAGATATACGGATGAGGGAGCCTGTTTCCTACCCGTTCAATAAAATCAAGAACTTTTCCGTTCTTTTTCTTTTGTGCCGTTGCCTGCATAAAAGTACCTCCTGTTAATTTTCATTTTTAGACCATGGTCTTATTATAAACAATAAAAGAAGAAGGTGCAACATTTCCTGCCTGCACCTTCCAAAATAAAGTCAAACACAACAAAATCATTCAAAAATCAGCAATTCTCTATTTATTGTTCTTTTCTCACTTCATATTGCGAGGAATATCCGATGTAGGAACGCTCCAGCTTTGGAACACTCACCGCCGCCAGATCGTAAGTGCCGCCTGCCAGGCACCAGGAAATCAGCTGGCTGCGTTCCTCTGCGACAATGTCGGCAGCAAGCGCATGACAGTCAAGATCCGTCCGGATCTCGCCCTGCTCCTGTCCGCGTTTTACAATCTCCAGAATAATCTTCACAAACGAACGCTGTTCTCCCCAGAACCGGATGCCGGTAGTCCCGGAAAGCTGGCTGATATAGAGGCTGGTAAGAAGCTCCCGTCCAATCTGATGGCTCATAAAGTCGAACATGAAACGGTTTAGAAGAAGCAGCTGTTCAAAGCTTCCCAATGTTTTATCAATGCTCTGGTAAAACTCCTCGTATTTTTCATCGAAGAGCTCATACATGGAATCCAGAAGCTCTGCCTTGGCATGGAAGTAATAATAGAATCTGCCCTTTGAGCAATGTGCCTCTTTCAGAATATCCTCCATGGTAGTGTTTTGATAACCCTTCTGGTAAAACAGCTTCCAGGCTGAATTTAAGAGCTGCTGCCGCTGCTTCTGTTCGTTGAATTCGTCCTTGGTCCGCATGTACAGTTGTCCTTTTCTTTTTTCATCATTTTACCATGAAAACGCAAGTGTTTCAAATCATGCCTTTTTTATTTGAACATTTTTCCAAAGATAAAACGAACCAGCGGACCTGCCGCGAACAGCTGCCAGAAGAACGCCATTGGGAAGTTCTTGATGGTAGTGGAGATCCAGATGCTGAAAAATTCCGGCTGCAGGCCATTCTTGAATAAAATGGTTGCGATCAGGCTCATGTACGGGCACATCATCCAGATGGACAGAACAGAGATCATCAGGATCACAAAGATGATCTTATCTTCAGCCGGATTGAAGATGCGGAAGGTAATCTTTTTCGCAATCGGTCCAACTACAAAAAAGTCAAATAAAAATGCCAGCGGGCACATGATCGGAAGTTCATGAAGTGCTGCTGCGAAAACAAAGTTCTGCATACCGCCGACATTCAGTGTGACGTTGTAGCATACCATGGCGTAAACCATGGCAAAGACCATCATGATTCCGTAAATAATTTCCTGTTTCAAAGATTTTGGCATAAGTAATTTCCTCCTTGATTGCATGAGAACAAAAAAATGCAGCGAAGCCGTCAAACTCGTTGCGACTCCACTGCATTCTGAATTCAGATATCGGAAAGCTGCTGTTCACAGATTTCCGGTGTGCATCTCACTGCGTTCTCATAAAACTGTATGATGTATTGTTGTTACCGAGGTGCTATTATAGCGAAAAATTTTATTTTGTATAATAGTTTTTTGCCATTTTTTTGAATTTTGTCTCATTCTACAAAGATTGCAAGTCTATAAGCGGATTTCTGTATATTATGACGGTCTCTGCAGCGTGAGCGTAAACACAGCGCCGCCTTCCGGACGATTTTCTCCTTTTACGGTTCCCTGCATACTTTCTGCCGTAGAAAGGAGCGGGCACAGATCCGCACCGAGCTTGCCTGTGGCAGTCACTCGCATTTTTTGTTAAATTTTTACACTCCCGGTCCGGCCTCTTCGGCTCCGCTTCCGGAATTCTGTCCCGGCGCCTCTAAGGCGGCATTGGTCTCTGCCGCAGTCGGGGCATTTGAGGTGCCTGGTCCATTGGTGGACAATCCAGGCCCTGCAGACGGTCCCGGCCCTGCACTGGTGTGATCGGAGGCGGTTGTCTCAGAAGAACCCGGGCGATCCTGCGGCGCGCTGATCACGCCGGATGAGGTTTCCGTCTCTTTGGTTTCCTCTGCCTCAGAACTTTCCATGGTTTCTTCCGCAGATTCAGAAGATGTCACCGCAGCCTCGCTGCTTTCTTCCACAGCCGGATCCATCTGTGCCGGTGCTGCGGCAGGCTGCTCAGACTTTCCTCCTGTCTGTCCACCGCCATTGTTGCCTTCTACACCGATATTTTTTCCGGTTTCCGTATCCTTTCCCGGGTCACCCAGACCGGTCTTTTTCGCAATGTAATTGCTGATCTCTTTTACAGATGCCGGTGCGTCATACTGTTCCTGATCGTATAAGAACATATGCAGCTGTACGACATTGCTCTCCAGGGTGGTCGGGATAACGCAGGACTTCTTGCCAATCTTCATCTCCTGATGGGAGAACGGGAAGCCGGAGGTCTGTCCGATATAATATTTTTTAGCACCCTTTGCCAGTGCAAGTACATCATCCACGCCGATGCTGGTAGAAATCTGCGGGTACACAGCACCTACCAGGGTGCGCAGTGTCTTAAATTTGGAGTTCTTTGCCTTTTCCATTGCCTGACCGAGGACTTTACGCTGACGTTCTGTACGGTTAAAATCCGTATCCATCAGACGCAGTCTTGCGTAAGCTACGGCCTGGACACCGTCCAGATGGTTCATACCACTGTGTTCCAGCTGATAAGAGCCGACTCCGGTAGAATTTACGGTTTCTGTGATAAAGGAGTTGATGTAGGCAAATTCCTTATCACTGATTTCAATGTCCACGCCTCCCAGTACATTGATGGCGTCAACTACAGCCTTCCAGTTGAAGGTAGCATAATCATCAATGTGCAGGTTTAAGTTGCGTTCGAGCGCCTTCACAGCCTGCTCATGGCCGCCGAGGAAATAGGCCTCGTTGATCTTGTCATAATCATTTTCCTTTTCGGAAATGTGCAGATAGCTGTCACGGAAAACGGATACCAGGCGGATCTCCCCTGTTTTTTTGTTAATGCTTGCCAGCATTTCCACATCGGAAAGGGCTCCCTTTCCGAGATTGCCGTCACGGGAATCTACTCCAAATACGGCAATAGTCCAGTAACCGCCAGCACGGAAATGGCGGTACAGAAAGATTCCCGCAAAGAGGCATACCACCAGAAGCAGGATTTTTCCGAAGGAATGTTTCTTCTTCCGTTTTTTTCGTGGTCTTTCGTAAACGGCACGATCCTGTCTCATGGCGTTTCGATTCTCCTTCCTGTTTGGATTTTTCTGCTCCTGTTTTGTCTGTGCAATGGTACGGTTCAGTTCCTGCTTCAATGCGCTTTCATAAGTATCATAATCATCCAGATCCAGTTCTTCAATCTGGTCCGGACGCAGATCATAGGAATCACCGGTCGGTGCGGCCGGCCGGCCCTGTTTTTTTCGCTGTTGTCTGGCCCGCATACGGTCCAGCTCATCACCTTCAAAAGAGTCTTTTCTGTAGCTCAAAACGTCTCCTCTCTTACCGGATCATCCGGTCTGTATGATATACATTGTGTTTGTTTAATCGATCAGCCGCCGGTAATAAGGCCAACCGGCGTTGCGCGTTCCTACCGTAACGTTATTGATGGAACCGCTGGTTTCATGTACGCAGCGGATTCTGCCATCTGCTGTCCATCCGAGGAACATGACCACATGGGAATCCGCTCCGGTGCGGATCAGAATATCGCCTGGCTGCAGTTCTTCGCGGCTGACGCGTTTTCCAAGAGCTGCCAGGCCGCTGGTTCCCTCATAGGGGAGATGGTCCCCGGTCACAGACCAGTAAACCCAGCTGATCCAGCCGGAGCAGTCCAGTCCCTTTAAGGTACGTCCATCGACATCCGGCGGCATTAATGTTCCGAAATGATTGTTTTCATAGTTTTTTGCTGACGGTTTTCCGCCCCAGTAATATGGAACCTTTCCTACGGAATTTAACGCAAATCGCAGCAGCTCTTTCCGTGTTTCTGAAAGATTGGATGGGAGCTCATTCAGATATGCTTCTATCTCTTCGGCTGTTAACGGGATTCCGGTTGAAATGGAAGAAACGCTGAGCCCATATTTCTGGTACCAATCTTCGGCTGCCAGGGAGATAGCTGCTGCACGATTTTCTTCTGTCCATCCCTGCCAGCCGCCCTCACTGAATTTGCTCTCATCATTTCCTGTCGCGTCCAGGGCAAACAGGCCGGCGCTTTCATTCAGACCTCCAATCTTCATGGTGATCGTCAGATCCACATGGCCCGGACAGCTTAAGCCGGCATCGGCATGAGATTTCTCCTCCGTGCTTTCAGAAGTCTCGTCATTCGGCATGCTTTCCTGTTCGGTAGCTGTTTTCGCCATGGCTTTGGCATGGTCATCTGCCATAGCATGTTCTGTAGTGGAAGCAGTCTCTCCCTCTGTGCTCGCAAAGTCAGTGGATGACTCCGCATTGGAAGGAGAAGCAGCTTTCTGTTTTGATGGTGCCGTGATCACACCGCTGGTAGATTCCGGAATGGTTTCCTTCGTTTTAGCTTCTGCTGCACTGCTTTCGGCCTGACTTTCTTCCTTTGCCTTTTTTTCAGCAGTGGCCAGACCTGCAGTGATCACGCCGGTCTGGTTTTCTGCGCAGATTTCCTCTGACTGGCTGGCAGTCGCTTTCGCATCCTCTGGAATCTCCTCATAAGGGAGTTCCAGATTGGGGTTTTCTTTTTCAGCCTCAGCTTCCTCCAGCAATGCCTTCTTTTCCAGCTCCTCCGCCTGCGTTCCGACACAGCCGGAACAGTAGTACACATCACTGATAGACATGGTATAGGAATGGGATGCCTCCCACAATGCTTTTGCGTAGAACAGGAACGAGTCGCTGTCCTGCGGATTATGATAATAGGTATAAACGTTGGCCATTGACATGATCTGAGGTACGTTGGAATAAGGAGAAACGCTATGGCCGTCCCCGTCTACAGCCTGGATCTTTACGTTGCGAAAGTTGCCAATGGTCCAGGTAGAAGGATTTTCTTTCTGGTGGCTTTCGTCTTCCGGGTTATATTTTCCAAGAATCCGTTCTCTGGAAATGCCAAGCTTTGCCGCCATATCCGCAGGTGTGACATCCGAATAGCTGTAAAGGGCGCTGGACCAGTTTGCATCCCGGGTCATCAGCTCATGGAATACGTGTCCGGCCAGGCTTTTGGTGATGTCGGTATCCTCCTCACCCTCCGGAAAATAGTGAGCAAGGTTTAATTCGTCCAGTGTCGGAATCCAGACGCTTTCGGTTTCTGCCTCTGTCGGTGCTTCGATAACTGCAGCTTCTGTGGTTTCTTTGACTTCCGGCTCCGGCACAGCGGCTTTTTCTGCAGGATGATACAGAAACGAAACGCCGATGCTTCCTGCCCCCAGAACCAGTGCCATTCCTGCGGCCGCCCATTTGCTTTTATAGCGGATTATGGAATCCAGAAGCTGTTTCATAATCCGCTCAGAATCAAAATGTTGTTTCATATATGATTATCTCGTTTTTCTCTGGTTTGATTATAAATAATACAACTTCGTATTTTAGCACAGAAATCCAGGGAAATACAGAGCAGAAACTTTAATATTTCATGAAGAAACTGCATTTGATTGACGAAAAATCCATTCTGGTCTATAATAGACGCGATTTCGTTTTTCAGGAGGAACGAAATGTCCAATAGCAAAGCTATAGCGCCATGCACCTGATGACTGAACGTGAAAGCTGCAGAGCTGGTTTTTCAGGTTAACGAGGTGGAGAGATCATCGAAAATTCGGCGGGTACTCTCCCATGCTTCTCCGGGCGTGTATATTCTGTGAAATATGCGGGCAACCGCAAAACAAACGCAGGATAACCGGAGAGTCTTCTTTTTGTACGCATTTTTGCGCGAATTTTACATTTTGAACCATGACAACAGGAAAGACAGAAAGGAATTTTTTATAATATGTGTGGAATTATTGGATATTCAGGACCTTTAGACGCAAGCAAGATCCTCTTAGACGGCCTCAGCGGTCTGGAGTACCGTGGCTATGACAGTGCCGGCATCGGTCTGTGTATGGAGGACACCAGTATCTGTATCGCGAAAAAGGTCGGAAAAGTAAAAAATTTAAGAGAATACTGTGTGGCAAATATCCACGGAACTGCCCACAGCGGCATTGGCCATACCCGATGGGCTACCCACGGCGGCGTTACCGATGCCAATGCTCATCCGCATCGTGCCGGAAAAGTTACCCTGATCCATAACGGCATCATTGAAAACTATCACGAGCTGACGGAACAGTTTCATTTAGAAGGACAGCTCGTCTCCCAGACGGACAGTGAGGTGGCTGCAAGAGTCCTGGATGCCCTATATGACGGAGACCCGTTAAAGGCCATTCAGAAGCTTCAGGAGCTGATTGTGGGTTCTTACGGCTTCTGCATCCTGTTCGATGATCAGCCGGGATCAGTATATGCGATCCGCAGAGTAAGTCCGCTGGTTGCCTCCTACACCCATGCAGGCGCGATCATTGCATCGGATTTAACTGCACTGATCCCCTACAGCAATCAGTATTTTGTTGTGCCGGAAGACAAAATCGTGCGCCTGACTCCTTACAAGGTGCATATATACAATATGGATGAGAACTTTACTAAGGTATATCCGGAAATCATGACGGTCAACTGGAATATGGACGCGGCTATGAAGAACGGTTATCCGCATTTTATGATGAAGGAGATCCATGAGCAGCCGGAGGCTATGAAAAATACCATCCTCCCGCGTATCAGCAAGGGACTTCCGGATTTCTCCGATGATAAAATCCCGGATGAGATCTTCAAAGACTGCAATCAGATCCACATTGTGGCTTGTGGTACTGCCATGCATACCGGTATGGTAGCGCGGGCGCTTATGGAGCCGATCCTGCGGATCCCGGTTACCGTAACCATTGCATCAGAGTTTCGTTATGAGCAGCCTCTGATTGACGAGCATACCCTGGTGTTGATCATTTCCCAGTCCGGTGAAACCATTGACACCCTGGCCGCTTTGCGCCTGGCTCACGAGTACGGCTCAAAGACCCTGGCAATCGTGAATGTAAAGGGTTCCACCATCGCCAGAGAAAGTGATTACGTGCTTTACACCCATGCAGGACCGGAGATTGCGGTAGCCAGCACCAAGGCATATTCTGTGCAGCTTGCCGCTCTCTATATGATCAGCTGCCGCATGGCACTGGTTCGCTGTAAGTTTACAGAAAAACAGGCTATGGACTTTCTCTCCGACCTGCTGGATGTGATCCCGGCTATGGAGACCATGATTGCGCAGGAAGAGATGATCAAGGGGGTAGTTTCCCACATCATTCAGAGTCCGGATGCGTTCTTTATCGGCCGTGGCCTGGACTATGCCTTTTCCTTAGAAGGTGCCCTGAAACTGAAAGAGATTTCCTACATTCATGCGGAGGCTTATGCAGCCGGGGAATTAAAGCACGGCACCATTGCCCTGATTTCTGATCAGGTACCGGTCATTGCCATTGCAACTCAGGAACATGTGTTCTCCAAGACCATTTCCAACATCCGTGAGGTCAAAGCCCGCGGAGCCTTTGTAATTCTGCTGACAAAAGAAGGCTCTGTAGTGGATGACAATCTGGCTGATATCCGAATCCGCATTCCGGATGTAGACGACCGCTTCACCGTGTTCCCGATCGCTGTCGTGCTGCAGCTGATTGCCTATTATGCTTCTCTCGGAAAGAATCTGGATGTAGACCAGCCGAGAAACCTGGCGAAATCGGTAACGGTAGAATAAATCTAATTTAAAATCACACAATGAGCACAGCAATTCCGTCTGTGCTCATTGTGAAGGACCTTGCTGCATGTCTACCATTAGGGCTTATCATCTTTTATGCCTGGATATTTTCCAAATAAGCCATCGCCCGGATAAATTCCGCTGTTCATTCCGCATCATCCGTGATAGAATAAAAACAGTGTTTCGGGATGGTACAGAATCATGGAGGGATGTAAATGGAACCGATGTATTTGTCAATCCAGCCCGTGGAAACCGGGAAGCGGATCAAGCAGCTGCTTTCAGAGCAGAACTATACGATCCGAGAGATCCAGGGTGCGTTCGGCTTTGAAAATCCGCAAGCAATCTACAAGTGGATTGCGGGAAAATCCCTGCCGAGCCTGGACAACTTTATCATTCTCAGCAGATTATTACATACCAGCATTGAAAATATCCTCGTCATTGACGGGGATATTCCTCGTTTATGGGCCGGCTTAAACCAGTGGTTCAATGACAGCTTTCCTCTCCTGTCTTATAATCGTGTCATAAGGAATTGATGAGGAGGCGAACACATCATGAAAATGACTTCGGCTTATGCCAATAAACTGCTCAAAAGCCTGGCAGATGAAAAATCTTACTGGACAAACAAGGAAGAGGCATCCCGCACTTACGTTGCTGCCGTCGGCGAGGAACCAGTCATCCCGGAGTATGACTACTCCGCCGTTTCCGATACCTTAAATGAAATTGACCGGAAAACCGTCATCATCAGGCACGCACTGAACCTGGCCAACGCCACCGCAAAGATCCCGGTCGGTGATACGGAAATGAGCGTGGACAGCATCCTGGTCAAAATGGCACAGCTTAATTACCGGAAAACAACTCTGGACACCATGCGGAAATGCCTGCCGAAAATGAGGGAATCTTCCCACTCATTCAGCTCCAGAAATGCCGTTCCTGAATACCGCTACACCAACTATGACCCAGAGCTGGTAAAACGGGATTATGAACGTATCTCCGGTAAGATCATGGAAATGCAGATTGCCCTTGACCAGTACAATCAGACGTTCCTGTTTGAAGTGGAGCTCTAAAGAATTTTTCCGTACAGGGTCTTTAAAAATGCAAATGGGATTGTTAACGTTCAGTGGCATGGATTGTTTTGTTATTTTTTATCCGTTGTATCTTTCGGTTCATGGTAAAGTAATCAGACAAATTATAGAGGTTAATCATCCCCTGTAGAAAACCCGTGAGCAATCACACCGGTGCCGGGGTACGGTTTCAGGCACCACCGGCTGCGGAATGGAAGTTCCGCAGCCTTTTCCTTACATACAGCTATCACAAAGGAGGAGACCATGAAAAAATCATTTGTCCCGATCAGCAAACAGAGTAAGAAAGCACAAAAAGCATACCATTCCTTACAGCGCTCCACCTGGGGCATCCTGAACCCGGCAACGAGGACCATGCCGAACGGCAAGGCATACAGCCGAAAGAAACAGAAAGCGAACGCCAGAAGCGGCAGAGAATCATTCTTCGACTCCCCGTCGCTTCCTTTTTGTCCGCCCATGCATATCAATCTCACAGGTTCCGGAAATATTTCGTCATAAGCTCCATACCCTGCTTCAGACACCGATCCCGGTACTCACGTAGTTCACCCTCGGCCGCCAGCCACTTTTTCGAGATCTCCGCATATTCCGGCACATCGTCCATCATATACAAACGGTGCTTATGCTCTCGCATTTCTCTTGCAATCTCCTCTTCTGTTTTCAGCTTCTCACCGAACATGCCGTATTTTGCCTCAAAGGCTTCCTGTGCAAGGTTATGTTCCGCCTCATACGGATTCTTTTTTCTGCATGTGTCCTCATTTGCCTCCCGGAACAGAAATTCCATTCTTTTCAGAATACGGTCCCATTTTCGGATGTTCTCTTCTTCCGGTCCTTCGAAGAAACCGGGATAACCATGGCTGTTGACGCGAAGATCATGGATCATGTTTGGGACAACCGTAAGGAACCATTGGTCGATCGACCAGGTATCACGGTAACAGTATCCATAACGTATTCTCTGGTAAATGCAGATGATGTCCTCCTTCCATATGGAAATACTTTTGAAATTTTTATAACGGTCTTAGAAGTGTATCCATAATTGACACCTGCCACGTTACACGGTATAATATAAATATGATAAAATCATTTGCACACGAGGGATTAAAGGAATTTTTTGAGAACGGTTCCAAGAAAGGAATCCAGCCAGAGCATGCGCCTAAATTAGCCAGAATGCTTGATCGTCTTGATGCAAGTATCAGTCCGCAGGATATGGATTTACCGGGATACCGGCTGCATCCGCTGAAAGGAGACAAACAGGACATGTGGTCTGTTACTGTTAATGGCAATTGGCGATTAACATTTTATTTCGAAGGACAGGATGCGCATCTCGTGGATTACCAGGACTATCATTAGAAGGAGGAACATGTATGATAAGCAGAAAACCAACTCATCCGGGAGTTGTCCTCTTGGAAGATGTTATAAAACCACTGGGGCTTACCATCACCGATGCAGCCAGAATGCTTGGTGTAAGCCGGAAAGCATTATCAGAATTTGTAAATGAAAAAGCGATGTTAAGTCCTGATATGGCAATTCGCATTGCAAAAGCAACGAACACATCGCCGGAAAGCTGGATGAATATGCAGCAGAAACTGACACTCTGGGAAGCAGAACAGCATCTTCCAAAGAATGTTATCCCATTTCCATCCGTACGGTCTGAAGAAGCTGCTGCGCTACAGATGTAAAAATGGCTCCATCATATTGATGGAGCCCCCCATTGAACCAACGGATGCTAAAATTTTAAGTTTTCCGTACCCGTCCCCCCTAAATCAAAATGTAAGGTCAGCCACGGGAATTTCCGTGACCGGCCTCATTTGTTTTATATTTACAATCAGGAAAGTAAGTTCTGTGATTGTATAAAGATATACATTTTCCATTTTGGGTATTTGGGGGACATATCCTAATACATTCTGCTGATATTAACCTTTTTTGCGGATAACGGTTTTTGGAATTCTTGTAACCCAAATCATTCTAATCTTGTAACCCATTTCATTCCACTATTTTTGAAATTTCCAAAATGAAGCGATTTCAAACAGTAGGTTTTCTTATTGTTTCGGAAATAAAAGGAATTAAACACCTGCGTGTTCTGCGAACTCACCCGCCTCCATGATTTTACCGTCTCTCCAGATACGTTCAATATCATAAAACAAACGGCTCTCTTTATCAAATACGTGAACGATGATATCACCATAGTCCATCAAAATCCAGTTTGCGCTCTGGTAGCCTTCTACCTGCTTGCACGGGTATCCGGCTTTGCCAAGCTCCTCTTCCACGTTGTCAGCCATAGCCTGAACCTGGTTTCCGTTGGAACCGCTTGCAATGAGGAAGTAATCAGCCAGAACGGATACCTCGTGGATGTCGATCACGCGGATATCTTCCCCTTTTTTATCTTCCAGGGCCGTGATGGCCAGTTTTACCATTTCGTTTGTCTGACTCATTCATTTTCTCCTTTTCTAGATATGCATATTTGCCTTTTTCTGTTTCATGGCCTCTGCAAAATATTCATAAGCCTGCAGGGTCATCGGGTCAATTGTGTTTCCTTTTTTGTCCAGGTATTCCAGGGTTCCCTTTAAGATCTCGTACATGGTCTCATCCAGATCCTGGAATGCCAGATAACGCATCTGAGGCAGATTATCTGCCTTGTCACGCCGCGGCTCAATATAGTCTGCAATGTATAAGATCTTGTCCAGCGTGGACATGTCTGGTTTACCGGTGGTATGGCATGCAATGGCAGAAATGATCTGCGGGTCCTGGATGCCGTATTTATTCTCTGCCAGATAGGCACCGTATTTTGCATGAATGACAGCCGGAGCCTTGATTTCTGCCTCAGTTAAGGCCACCCCATGCTTCTGGCATTTACGGATCAGCTCGCTGTCGGTAAAGCGCTTTGCACAGTCGTGCATGAGCCCGGCAAGCTCAGCCTTTTGAATATCATAGCCGTAACGCATGGCCAGCGCGGTGCAGGTGAACGATACGCTTACGGAATGCTCAAAGCGCATCGGTTCCAGTTTGGATTTTAACTGCTTGCGCAGTGTGATGATCTGTTCTCTTATCATAATGTATCCTTCTTACGGTCAGGATGTTGATACAGGCCGTGTTCTCTGATATAGCGTTCCACGCTGTCCGGAACCAGATCATGAATTCCGGTTCCATTGCTTTGTCGTTCCCGAAGCTCCTGGGAAGAGATATGCATGGCAGCGCTGTGTAAAAGAAAAATTGCGGCTCCGTATTTGTTTTTCAGATAATCCGCCTGCTTCTCCAAAGTACAGGCAGCATCGTCACATTCCCGCCTTGCGGCCAGAATCGTAACGTGCCCTAATACAAGCTCCGGATGATACCAGGTTTCAATGTGGTACAGGGAATCCGCGCCTACAATAAAATAGAAGGTGTGCTCCGGGTACGCTTCTTTTAAAAGCTGCAAAGTCTGGGCCGTGTAGGTATTGCCTGTCCTGGAAATCTCAAAATCTGAAAAACGGAAATAGGGATATTCCGCAATTGCCAGTTTCACCATCTCACACCGGTCGTTTGTATCGGTGATCTGATGGTCGGTTTTGTGCGGAGGGGTGTGGGACGGCATGAACCAGACCTCATCCAGGCTGTATTCCTTCCAGGCCTGTCTGCCCAGTATCAGATGTGCGTTGTGGATCGGATCAAAAGTACCGCCCATAATTCCAATCTTGGCCAAGCAGCTCACTCCCTTCGCAAAATGTACTCAGGGGCCTGGGTTTTACGTAGCCCCTTCTTTGTGATATTAAGGCAGAACGATCTTGCGCTTTGCCTCGTCTTTGGCCGGCTTGTAAAGAACGATCTTTTTGCCGATCACCTGAACCACCTCAGAACGGGTGCGTTCAGCCAGAACCTCTGCGATGGAACGTCCATCGTCGAGGCAGTTCTTTAAGACCGTGATCTTGATCAGCTCGCGGGCTTCCAGTGCCTCTGCGATGGCAGCGGTCAGCTCCGGAGTTACGCTGGACTTACCGATCTGGAAAATCGGGTCCATGGTCATAGCCAGTCCCTTTAAATAGGATCTCTGCTTGCTTGTCATGTTTTATCTCCTGTTATTTATAATAATCAAATGCAAGGCCGTACATGCGGACGGTATCGCCCTCCTGGATGCCTGCGGCCTCAAGCTCGTCTAAAATACCACTCTCTTTTAAGAATTTCTGGAAGAACTGGAAGCCTTTTTCGGATTCCAGGTTCGTGTAGCCCAGCATCTTCTCGATGCGCGGTCCCTCTACTACAAACTCGCCGTCCTCGTTCTGCTCTACCGTATACGGCAGGTTGCGGTCACCGGCGTACTCAATCTCAAATTCCTTCTCAAAGATCACCGGATCCAGGTTTACAGTCTTAAGAAGCTCATATACTGCATATAACAGCTCCTTTACGCCCTTACCGCTGACTGCGGAAATCGGGAACACTTTGATGCCTTCCGGCTCAAACTCCTGTTTCAGGATTTCGACCGGATCCTCGTCCTCAGAGTAAACGGCGTCAATCTTATTGGCTGCAATGACCATCGGACGCTTTAACAGCTCCGGATTGTATGCCTCCAGTTCTGCGTTGATGGCGCGGATATCTGCAATCGGATCGCGTCCTTCGGTACTTGCGGCATCCACCACATGGACCAGAACGCGGCAGCGCTCAATGTGGCGAAGGAAGTCATGGCCAAGACCGATGCCCTGGGAAGCTCCCTCGATCAGGCCCGGGATATCTGCCATAACAAAGCCGGCTCCGCCGTCTAAGTCAACCACACCCAGATGCGGGTTTAAGGTTGTGAAATGATAGTTTGCAATCTTCGGTTTTGCGTTGGATACGCGGGAAAGAAGGGTGGATTTTCCCACGTTTGGAAAGCCGACCAGACCAACGTCTGCAATGACCTTTAATTCCAGCTGAACCCAGAGCTCATGACCCTGCTGACCAGGCTGTGCATACTTTGGTGCCTGCATGGTCGGGGTTGCGAAGTTCATATTGCCGAGGCCGCCCTTTCCGCCCCGTAAAATGGTTTCTCGTTTATTTTCACCGGACATATCTGCGATGACCTTGCCGGTCTCAAAGTCCTTGATGACGGTTCCTTCCGGAACTTTGATCACCAGGTTCTCTGCGTTGGCACCGTGGCATCGCTTCTTGCCGCCTTGTTCTCCATCTCGTGCTACATATTTCCGAACATGACGAAAATCTGTTAATGTATTTAAACCCGGATCCACCTCAAAAATGATGTCTCCGCCTTTTCCTCCATCACCGCCGTCAGGACCGCCTGCCGGCACAAACAATTCCTTGCGGAAACTCACATGGCCGTCTCCGCCTTTTCCTGATTTGATAAAAATTTTTGCATTATCTGCAAACATGGATTCACCTAAATCCTTTCCAAAAAAAGGCTTCATACCAGTAATCAGTATGAAGCCCTGTCAGTGTCATTATTCGTTGATTGTTCTTGGGTATACAGAAACCTGCTTTTTGTCTCTGCCCTTTCTCTCAAATCTTACAACGCCGTCTACAGTAGCGAATAAAGTATCATCGCCGCCGCGTCCTACGTTCAGACCCGGATGGATCTTAGTACCGCGCTGTCTGTAAAGAATGTTACCAGCTAATACGAACTGACCATCTGCTCTTTTAGCGCCAAGTCTCTTGGACTCAGAATCTCTACCGTTCTTGGTAGAACCTACACCTTTTTTATGAGCGAATAACTGAAGGTTCATCTTAAACATCTCTTACACCTCCTCAAATCGAATTTTTATATACGGTTCTCCGTATGTTTCCTCAATGTCCTCTAAGCCGAGCACAAGAGAATTCATAAGGAGTGCTGCTTCCGGACTAATCGCCCCGGTAAACCGGAAACGGAACATCCCGGACTGCTCGTCCTCATCTGCCTCAAACTGGTCGTCTGTGAAATGCTCCACAGAATTTGCCATATTGAGTGTCAGGGCAGACACAGCTGCACAAACCAGCTCTTGTCCTTCCTGATGATCATCTGCATAACCTGCGTGACCCAGAAAAGAAATCCCATGATAACGATGGTCGGAATCAACAGATACGGTTACGTTAATCATGATTAATTAAGCATTGATCTTGTCGATCTTGATCTCGGTAAAGAGCTGTCTGTGACCATTCTTTTTATGATAGCCAGATTTTCTCTTATACTTGTAAACGATCACCTTTTTTGCTTTTGCCTCTTTAACTACGGTTCCGGTAACAGTTGCACCTGCTACAGTCGGGCATCCGATGGATAACTCTCCGTTGTTAACTGCAAGAACCTGGTCAAACGTAACGGTTTCGCCAGCGTCTACACCAAGCTTTTCAACCTTAATGATATCGCCTTCTGCTACTTTGTACTGCTTACCACCTGTTGCAATAATCGCGTACATATGGCACCTCCTATTATCATTACTCGCCAGTTTCGGTGTCCGGATCCGATGGACTCGGAACTTTCAAACCTCGCTGTGCGGCACATACTCATGTATATTAGCATGAAACCACGCGGCTGTCAATCCTGTATTTCAACTTTTTTCAAAGTTTTTTGCCGCGCGGCTGCATCGCTGAATACGGGAAACGTACGCGTTGTCTGCTACTCTCTCATCCAGGTACGCGGGGCAAACAGAAGCAGCATCGGGAACAGCTCCAGGCGGCCTGCCAGCATGTCAAACATCAGGATATATTTGCTGATGGGGCTGAAAATACCGAAGTTGCAGGTCGGCCCGACTTTGGAAAGTCCCGGACCGATGTTGTTTAAGGTTGCCGCTATAGCCGTAAAGTTCGTGGTCAGATCAAAGTTGTCCAGGCTGATGAGCAGCAGGGACACTGAAAAGATCAGGATATAGGCTACCAGGTAGGTGTTGATGGAACGCAGCACATTGTGCTCAATGGCCTTTCCTTCATATTTCAATACCTTGACATTTCGCGGATGGATCAGGGAGGAGAGCTCCTTGTTCACAGTTTTCACGGCAATGGCAATGCGGGATACCTTAATGCCGCCTCCGGTACTTCCGGCACAGGCCCCGATAAACATCAGGCACACAAGGATTGTCCGGGAAAAGCCGGGCCACAGATCAAAGTCCGTGGTGGAATAACCGGTCGTGGTGATGATGGATCCGACCTGGAATGCCGCGTGCTTTAATGCAGTCAGGATATCCGGGAACATGCCGCGGATATTCCAGGTGATAAGCAGCGTGCTTACCAGGATGATCCCGAGATATCCTCTCATCTCCTCACAGCGCAGGGCATCCTTCGGCTTGCGGATCAGAAACAGGTAATATACATTAAAATTCACACCGAACAGGATCATGAAAATGGTAAAGATCCACTGCTGAAGGGATGTATAATCTCCGCAGCTGCTGTTGACAATGCCGAATCCGCCGGTTCCGGCTGTGCCAAAGCTCATGGCCATGGCATCAAACAGCGGCATGCCGGTAAAAAGCAGCAGAATGATCTGTACGACTGTGATAAACAGGTAGATCAGATACAGGATCTTTGCTGTGGTGCGGACTCTCGGAACCAATTTTCCCACAGATGGTCCCGGGCTTTCTGCCCGCATGATATGAATGTTATATCCGCCGGCCAGCGGAAGCACAGCCAGGATAAAGACCAGCACACCCATACCGCCGATCCAGTGGGTAAAGCTGCGCCACATCAGCATGCAGCGGCTTAAGGCCTCTACATCCGGCAAAACACTGGCTCCGGTTGTGGTAAAGCCGGAAATGACCTCAAACAGCGCATCTTCTAAAAGTGGGATCTCTCCGCTCAGGAAAAACGGAAGCGCGCCAAAGAAGCTTAGAACGATCCAGCTCAGGGACACGGCTACAAAGCCCTCTTTTGCATAAAAAACGGTACTCTTTAACGTTCTGTGGGCCAGCAGCCATCCGCTGATGCCGCAGAACAGTGCCACACCCAGAAAATAGAACCCGCTTGGCTCCCGGTAGACCAGAGCCACCACACAGGGAAGGATCATCAGGATGCCCTCTATGCCAAGTACCCAGCCCAAAAAGTAAAACACGATTCCAATATTCATAATTCACCCATCCCCTTACCTTAAGATATCCTTTAAATCCTTCAGTCCGGAATGCGTGGTAACCACGATTACAGTATCTCCCGGTTCAATGGTATCTTTACCGCGCGGGGTAATGATCTGCCCGCCGCGGTTGATGCAGGCAATCAGCAGGTTGTCCTTAAAGGAAAGCTTCTCAAGCGGGATTCCGATGAGAGGCGCATCCTTGCCGACACGGAACTCCAGAGCCTCTGCCTTGTTCTGCACGATCTTGTAGAGGGTTTCCACGTTGCTTCCCATGGAATTCTGCATAGCACGGACATAGCGGATGATGCCGTCCGCGGTGATCATTTTCGGATAAATGATGCTGCCGAGATTCATCTGCTGGATGATGTTCTCAAAAGCAATACGGTTGATCTTGGTCACGAGCTTGGCATTTGATACACTGGCTGCGTAGAGGGATAACATGATGTTTTCCTCATCGAAGCCGGTCAGAGCCGCAAAGGATTCTGTCTGGGCAATGCCCTCTTCCATCAGAAGCTGCTGGTCGGAACCATCGCCGTGAATGATCATGGCCTTTGGCAGCAGCTCACTCAGCTCATGGCAGCGTGCCAGATCCTGCTCGATGATCTTGATCTTGATGCCGGTATCCTCTAACATCTTCGCCAGATAATATGTGATCTTACCGCCGCCTACCAGCATGGCCGTCTTAACGGTTGTGTTGGAGATACCAACCTGCCGGAAAAACTCGGATGCCTGGGAGGATGAAGCTACGAAAGAGATCTTGTCCCCTTTCTGCAGACGGAAATTACCGTCCGGAATGATCACATCGGCACCTCGCTCCACAGCACAGATCAGGATGCTGCAGTGCAGACGAGGAGCCACCTCATAGACCTGCATGTTATCCAGCACGGAATTGTCCGGTATGATAAACTTCATGAGCTCTACACGTCCCTTGGCAAACGCATCGATCTTGATGACAGACGGGAACTTTAACAGGCGGGCAATCTCAGTCGCTGCAGCCAGCTCCGGGTTGATAGCCATGGAAAGGTTTAGCTCCTCCCGGATATACTGTACCTCATTGGCATATTCCGGATTTCGGATTCGTGCGATGGTGTGACAGTTACCTGCCTTTTTCGCGATCAGGCAGCAGAGCATATTTAATTCATCCGAGTTGGTGGTCGCGATCAGAAGATCGGTTTCCTTGATGCCGGCCTCTATCTGTACCTGATAAATTGCGCCATTTCCTTCCACTCCCATAACATCGATATTATCAGTAACAGAGCGAAGCTTTGCCCCGTCCTTGTCGATCACCGTGATATCATGGCCTTCATTATTCAGCTGTTCGGTCAGGGTAAGCCCTACCTTGCCACAGCCTACAATGATAATCTTCATGTCACATCCCCTTTACCTGCCTCCCGCAACATGGTCACGATTTTTTCTGAACCTGCGCGATCTGTTCCCAGAGAGGTCTCTTTTCTTTTTTTCTTGTCATTTCCACCAGATTGAGCGGCGTCATGTCAATAACGGTTGTCTTAACCGGGTCCGGACGGACCGCCGCTCTCAGAGTATCCATGAGAAGCGTTTTATCTTCCTGTGCATCCATATCAATGAAATCAACCATGATAATGCCGGAAAGGTTGCGCAGCCGAAGCTGATGCGCGATCTCCTTTGCGGCCTCCAGGTTGATGAGGCGGATGGTGTCGGCAAGATTCTTTTTTCCGGAATATTTTCCGGTATTTACATCGATGACCACCATAGCCTCCGTGCATTCTATTATAAGATATCCGCCGGACTTTAACCATACCCTTTTCTGACAAGATTGTTCCATTTCATGATCCAGAGAGTAAAGCTTGGTAAGGCTCAGCAGATGGTCTTCGTAAAAGCGCAGACCGGTAGTCTCTGAAATGTCGGAAACCCGGAAATACTCCTGCAGCCGCGCATACAGATCCGGCTGGTCAGTCACGACTTCCTCCAGACTTCCGGCAGGACTGTTTCGCAGACTTTTGATATAATCCGGCTCTGACTCGTAAAGCAGGGTGTAACAGGTACGATAGCGGGCCGTGTTTATGACCCGTTCAAACAGCTCCAGTAACACCGAAAGCTCCCGAAGGAGCTTTGTTTCCTGTCCGTATGCGTTTGTGCGGATGATGATGCCGGTATGCTTTCCCTCAAGAAGTGCTTCTATCTGCGGACGCATCTGTTCTTTCCATTCCCGGTCTTCAATCTTGGAAGAAAATCCGATGACCTGTTTTCCGGCAGTCAGGACAGCATATTTGCCAGAAAAATTCAGGTTCCCGGTCAGGACCGGGTCCTTGGTTTTCACAGCATCCTTTGCCACCTGAACAATGATTTCATCGCCCTCTTTGAGTTTTCCCTCATGCCCGTCGGCAAACAGCGTCACTTTATTATCGGTAAGACTGTAATAGCCGGTGCGGCCTTCGGAAAAATCTACAAAAGCGGAATTTAAATTTTTGACAACCTTTTTTACTTTTCCAATATAAATATTTCCCAGAACGGAAGACGTGTCCGCAAGTCCCAGCTCTATGGTAGTTTTCTCTGAAACAAGAGCGGTCAGGACACGGCTATTCCATCGGGTAATGATCAGCTTATTCAATATTTTCTCCAAATGAATCCAGGGTCACAAACTGATGTGATTCCTCTGTGCCCTTATCTGCATATACTTCCAGGCGGGTTACCATCAGGGCAAACTCACCCAGGGTCTCGCCGCGGCTTTCTGCGTAAGCGCGGAGGACAGCATCCGGCTTCAGGTTTGCCGCGCTTCCGGTCGCGATCTGTAAAAAGATCATATGATCCGGGCGTGTTTCCATCCGGTAGATCTGCGGGCGGATGTCCACCTCACGCTCTCCCTTTTTGGTCTTTTTCACAATAACGATCTCTTCCTGCTCCAGGAACGCTGGAATCCCGGCAAAGAAAGCATCCAGGTCAGCAGGCTCGTAGCCTTCGCGGAAACGAACCTTATAGTCGGCTGCTGCTACCAGGGACATGGCATTTCCGGCATCATCCGGAAGAGCTTTATAGGAAAGTGCCTCCATGCCCTCAACCATGTTTTCATTGATGCGGCGAAGCATCTCTTTGGAAGAATCAGTGCTCAGCACTTCAATATCCACGTATTCACCGCGGCTCTCTAAGCCTACGCCAAGCGGTGCCGCAAAGGACATAATCTGGTGCGGGCTGAAGCCCTCGCTGTAACGGATATCCACATCGGCCCGGCGCATGACCTTCTGGAAATAACGCATGATATCCAGATGGCCAATGAATTTCATGGTGCCTTCCTTGGCAAATTTAATTCTTATCTTCAAAGCAGACACCTCCTCCAAATTTTCTCGCGCCGCAGCCGGAACACTGCTGACGGCAGTTCGGAGTTACCTTCTCGCTGATGGCGGTCAGCCACTCACGCTTTAAGAACTCCTTGGTCACACCAGCGTCAATGAAATCCCACGGGAAGATCTCATCGAGGCTGCGCTCTCTTACGGTATAGAAATCCGGGTCCACGCCACAGGTTTCAAAGGCCTGCATCCAGGTATCGTTGTTGAAATACTCACCCCAGGAATCGAACATGGCGCCGTTCTTATATACCTCTTCTACGACAGCTGCCACCCTGCGGTCACCGCGGGCCAGAACACCCTCCAGCACCGTCAGGTCTGCCTCATGGTAGTTGTATTTTAAGCTCTTGCGGTTTAACATTTCCTTGAACTTATCTTTTACGATGTAGGCACGCTCTAAAAATTCCTCCTTGGTGCACATCTGTGCCCACTGGAATGGGGTAAATGGCTTCGGTACAAAGAAGGAAGAGCTTGCAACTACCTGTACCTTGCCGTTGCGCTGCTCCTTCGGAATCTCATCGTAGTAAAGCTCTGCCACCTTCTCGGATAACAGGGCAATGCCCTCCATATCCTCTCTGGTCTCTGTCGGAAGTCCGAGCATAAAGTACAGCTTTACACGGTTCCAGCCTCCGTGGAATGCCTCTGCTGCTCCCTTTAAGATGATCTCCTCGGTCAGTCCCTTATTGATGACATCGCGCATGCGCTGGGTACCGGCCTCCGGCGCAAAGGTCAGACTGCTCTTCTTGATGTCCTGGACCTTGCTCATGACATCTAAGGAGAAAGCATCGATCCGCAGGGAAGGCAGGGAAATGTTCACACCCTTGCCCTGAAATTCATCGATCAGGAAATTTACGATCTCTTTTAAATGGCTGTAGTCACTGGAGCTTAAGGAGCTTAAGGAAATCTCCTCATGTCCGGTACTCTTTAACATCTTATAGGCGTGGTCCTTTAAATACTCCAGGCTGCGTTCCCGGAGCGGACGGTAAATGTTGCCTGCCTGGCAGAAACGGCAGCCACGGATGCAGCCGCGCTGGATCTCCAGAACCACACGGTCCTGGGTAACCTTTAAATAAGGAACTACCGGCTTCTCCAGATACGGAACATCGTTCATGTCCATAACCAGCTCCTTAGTGATGGTCGCCGGAATACCTTCTTTGTTCGGGGTGAAGGAGGCAATGGTGCCATCCTCGTTGTAAGCCACATCGTAAAACATCGGCACATAGATGCCCGGAAGCTTGGCTGCTGCCTCCAGGAAGTCCATTCTGCTGCCGCCGTTCTTCTTGTTCTCTTTGTACAGATCAAAAAGCGCATCGTACTGGGTCTCACCCTCACCGATGTAGAACATATCAAAGAATGCTGCCAGCGGCTCCGGATTGTATGCACACGGACCTCCTCCGATGACGATCGGGTCCTCCTCCGTACGGTCTTTCGCATGCAGCGGAATGCCGCTTAAATCCAGCACCTGCAGGATGTTGGTGTAACACATCTCATACTGGATCGTAAAGCCCAGGAAATCAAAATTCTTGACCGGATCCTGGGATTCCAGCGCAAACAGCGGGATATGCTGCTCCCGCATCACCTTATCGAGGTCCGTCCATGGAGAGAACAGACGCTCACACCAGACATCCTCCCGCCTGTTAAACATGGCATACAGGATCTGCATGCCAAGGTGAGACATGCCGATTTCGTAAACGTCCGGGAAACACATGGCGAACCGGATGTCCACAGTGGACGGATCTTTCATGACGCAGTTCACCTCTCCGCCAATGTATCTGGCGGGTTGTTGAACCGTTAATAAAATTTCATCACTTAACGCTAACTTTCTCATAAAGCCTTATTTTACCTACATTTCTCACGTTTTTTTGCGATGTGTTCATCGCTGTTTTTTGTTCTTTTTAGTTCTTTTTCTCTGCTCTTCTCCGGAAGCGTAAAAACACAAATTCTTGTCAAGCGTTTTTATCTCACGGACAGTTTACATAATATTTTTCGCTCTTACGACAAAAAAAGTTTTTTCTGAAATACGCACAATTCGGATTTTCCATCATTTTACGGATAAATCCACTCTAAATGTACAGATCAGACCGCATTATTATACGGTATTTCCAGCGTTTCCGCAACAAATTCTTTCCCGAAAGCGATTTTTTGAGCTCCTATCGTCGAACTTTTTATCAAGTTTTCCGAATATTCGTCAAATCCAGGAACCTCAAAAATCAGGGTTTCCTTCAGAACGATCTCATCATTTTCCAGTTTTACCGGCATGGCATTCAGGAAAACCCCATACCGAAGCCCGTGCAGCATCAGACAGTATACCACGAACGCCGGGCTTTTCGAAGCTCGGCGTTTTGTGTTGGGAATATGAAATGAGCTGCCGCACGTTAGTGCGACAGCCCCGTTTTTCTATCTTCTACACCAGATTCTTCATATCCTTAAACGCTGTCCGCTCCATCTTCTCCCGAAGGTCATTCCTGATCTTCGCGAAGTCCTCACGGACAAGCTTCTTTTCTTTTACGAGGCACTCACCCGCAACATAAACATCTCTCACATTCGATGCAATCGCGCTATACACAAGAGCCGAATACGGGTCGTATACCGGGAACATATTTGGGGAGTCGGTCTCTACGAGGACGAGATCCGCCTGTTTTCCGGGCTCGATGGAACCAGTGATATCGCCGAGTCCTAACGCTCTTGCTCCCTCAATCGTCGCCATGGAAACGACCTCCTTTGCCGGGAACGCGCTGCGATCGTGGAGCTCATTTTTGTGGAAGTTCTCGCACATCCGCATCTGGATGAACAGATCCAGCGTATTTCCGCTCGCCGGACCGTCGGTACCGAAGCCGACGGACATGCCGTGCTTATGCATCAGGGACACCGGAGCCACGCCCTTTGCGGCCTTCGTGTTGGAGGCGATACAGTGGGCCACGGACGCTCCGTGCTTCGCGAGGATCTCCACGTCATGTTCCGTCGTGCGGATGCTGTGGGCCGCCAGCGTATTCGGTCCGAGGACTCCGATATGCTCCATAAACTCGATGGGCGTCATATTATACTGTTCCCTCAACTGGGTCATCTCGTAGTCCATCTCCGCCACATGGAGCGTAAATACGGTTCCCGCCTTCACGTCCTCCTCATATGCCCGTTTTAAAGTCTCCGGGCTGCAGGTCGTCGTTCCGTGGGGCGTGATCGCTCCGGAAACGCGCGGGTGATCTTTGTACGCCTCGATCAGTGCAATTCCACGCTCGATGGCCTCATCCGCGTTCTTACTGTCGCAGGAATCCTTTTCCATCACCGTCTCACCGGCGATTCCGCGGATCCCCATCTCGTCCATGACCTTCGCCACAACTTCCTCGAAATAGTACATATCAAGCACTGTCGTCACACCGGAGAGCAGCAGCTCGCCTATGGCGTATCGCGTGGAAAGCCTGGCCATCTCCGCGTCCATGGCCTGATTCTCCATCGGAAGCAGGAACACCCGCAGGCGATCCTTACAATCGTCCCCGAGGCCGCGGAACGGGATCATGCCGAGGTGGCAGTGGGTGTTTACGAGGCCTGGGATCACGACGGCGCGCTTTGCGTCGATCTCCTCGAAGGTCTCGCCAGCCTTTAAAATCCCCTGCGCAGTAAGCGCCTGAAGCGCCTTCTCAAGCTCTTCCTCCGGTCCTGCTGCCAGAATCTTTGTATCTTCAAACATCACATAACCATGATCCCAGACATCACCTGCCTCGTTCATCGTCACAACAATGCCGTTTTTGATAATCTTCTTCATCGTTCTAATTTCATCCTTCATAATTTCGATCTGATCCGGTTCTTCCACTATCCGCGAAGAAAAAACGGCGGCGGGCCGTAAAACTACTTCCCGTACTTCTCAACCAACGGCACATGTTCCTGCCCCGGCACCGTCAAAAGCCCGTGATCCGTGAGCTTCAGTTTCGGTGACACCGGAAGGCAAAGCGTGGACATGGACATGACCACGTTGTTGTTCACATATCCGAGACCTTCCATCGCCGTCCGCACTTCCTTTAATTTCTGTCCGAGAACCTCGATGGGCTGATCCGACACGATACCGCCGATGGTGAGTCCCGCCTCTGCCAGGGATCTTCCTTCAGCGAACACCACATATGCCCCCTGGAGCTCCAGGACGCGCCTCTGGGCCAGTTTCATATCGTTCTCATCTGTTCCCAGGACAAACAGGTTATGGCTGTCGTGGGACCACGTGGTGGCCACAGCGCCCGGTTTCGTCAGTGCTCCTTCCACGAGACTATATCCGATATTTCCATTCTTGCCGTACCGCTCGAAAACGACTGCAAGGGAAAGTCCTGCCGACTTCCAGTCAAGCACACCGTCCTTCACCTCGACTCTGCATTTCACCGGTGTGGTTGCCGTTCCGAAGGTGCCGATCTTCATGACATTGACTTCCGCCCATTTCGCCTCCGGATCTTCCGCTTTTAACACAAAGTCGGAGATTTCCGCCGGACGGCAGTTGATCGTGTGGTAGAAAGAAGCCGGGAAACTGCACGCCGCAGCTTCTGCCGCACCGTAAGCCTCCTTGTCCTTGCAGTACACACACTCGCCCTTCTTATAAACCACAACCGGATCGATCCCATCCAGACTGTCCAGCAGCATAAAGTCTGCGATCTTTCCCGGCGCGATCATCCCTCTGTCATCCAGATGCATCCGTCTCGACGGTGTCCAGGTCGCGCAGTAGATCGCCTTCTCCATCGGCATTCCCGCCTTTACAGCCGTCTCGATAATCTTATTGAGATGTCCGGTCAGAAGCTTATCTGCCATCGTGTCATCCGTCACCAGCGCCACATTCTCATAGAGTTCATTGTCGCAGACGGTCTTCACGACCTCCGGCGTCAGGGATTTGAACTGCAGCTCCAGAAACATCCCAAGCTCTGTCTTCTCCATCACTGACTGTGGAGTCTGCTGGGTGTGGTCCGCATCAACACCTTCATAGATAAAGCGGTTAAGATCCGCCCCCGTAAGTCCCGGGCAGTGCCCCTCGATTCGGAGATTCTTTCCCGCGTTCCGGCACACATTGATGAGATCCCTCGTCCGGCTCTCGCCATCTGCTGAGAGATCCTTATAGTTCATGATCTCTCCAAGGCAGAGAACTCCATCTAAGGATGCCATCTCAGAAATTTCCTTTACACCAAGTGACGCCCCGGCTGTCTCTAACTTCTCATTTGTCGCCGGTACACTGGACGGGATCGCCCAGAAGATATCCTGCTTCGTCTTCTGCGCCATAAAAGCCCGGATGCCGTCCATGCCGAACACGTTCGCCATCTCGTGGGCATCGGCAACCACCGTTGTTACTCCATATGGAAGAGTGATCCTTGAAAACTCGCCCGGATATGTCATCGAGCTCTCGATGTGCATATGGATATCCACGAGACCAGGCAGCATGTATCTGCCTTTTCCGTCGATCTCCCGCACTCCCGGATATGAAATTGCAGGGGAAACGCAATAAAACTTTTCCCCTGCAACTGCCACATCCCGCTTTTCAAAACACTGTCTGAAGGTCTGATAGACCATGACATTTTTCAGAATGAAATCGGGTCTCATATAAAATTCCTCGTTATTAGTTGTTGATCGTTCTGTTCCACTGGTCGATCCAGTTATTTAAGATCGGGTTTACAAAAGCATAGTCAACAACCTTAACTTTTGCAGCCTTGTCGCCGTAGGTCATATCCTTGGACTCTTCCTCAGTGAATGTAACGTCCTTGTTTGTCGGTGCCTCGTTTAATGCCTTACCTGTCTTTGTCTGAAGCTCCTCGCTGATACGGTAGTTGATGTACTCGTAAGCAAGCTCCTTGTTCGCACAGTTCTTTGTTACGTTGATGGTGTTGAAGTTAGCGTAAGCTCCGTCCGGTGTAACGTAAACAAGTGTCGGGTTAGCGGCTACGATCGTCGGAACGCCGAAGTCACCGACAACTGCTGCTGCAACCTCACCGGATGTGAACATGTTGATCAGGTCGGAAGACTTTGTGTAAGTCTTAACAAGGTTCGGCTTTAAGTCAGCAAGTGCCTTGAAAGCAGCCTCGCCGTTGTCTGTTGTTACGTCAACGCCTGCGTGGTCGCTTGCAACGTAAACCATAGCCGGTCCGAATGTTGTTGTGATCTCCGGGATAGAAACCATGCCTGCAAGGCGCTCGTCCCAAAGGTCATCAAAGCTTGTGAGTTCAAATCCTGTAAGCTCCGGGTTGTAGATGATACCGATGCTGTTGATGGTGTACGGAACACCCTGTCCTGCCTCTGCAATCTCCTTTGCAGCCGGGATCAGCTTCTCAGCATTCGGGATCTTGCTTAAGTCGATCGTATCGAAAAGTCCCTCGTCAGTGCCCTTCGCTGTCATAGCCTGGGAGAGCTCGATCACATCGATGGTGGAGTTCGGGTCTGCCGCTAACTTTGTATAACGGTCGTTTGTGCCGCCTGTCTCAGTAACGATCTCACAGCTGAACTCGTTCTCAAACGGTGTGTAAACCTCTTCTTCGGAGATATCTTCGCTGAGGCCGTATGTGGATAATACGAGCTTCTGTGCGTCTCCGGAAGCTGCCTTTGTCTCTTCTGCGGAAGAAGCTGCCTCAGAGCCTGCTGCCTGGCTTCCTGCTGCTGTGGTCTCTGTTGTGGATGCGCTGCCGCAGGCGGTAAGCATCATTGCTGCGGAAAGTACAACTGCTGCTGTTTTTTTCATGGTTTTTCTCCTCTTTCTCTCTTTTTGAGATAATGTTTTGTAACTGTCCGGCAGGTCTGTGCTTTCCGCACAAGCTGTACAAATGGGCAGTTGCATATTTTCCCGCATGAATATGGGTCTGTTTCGGAACTATCCGTTCATATCCCCCACATCCTGCGATGGTTCCCTTCATTGTTTTCCGTCCGGAGAACGATTCGATCTTTCCGGTTCTCCCTTCGGCGCATGACCTGTGCCCTAAGATCTCTGTCTCCTATCTTCTCACGAGAATCAGCTTATCCTTCGGCAGATACAGCCGGATCTCCTCGCCCTCTTTATAAACATGGTCAGTTCCCATATTTACCTTCAGGACACCGGCGGAAGTCTCAACCTCGTACTGGTAGCTCTTCCCGAGGAATGTGCGGACACCGATCTTACCGCTTAAGACATTCTCCGTCTGAACATCATCTGCCAGACAGATATCGTCCGGGCGGATCGTTCCCGCGAATTTCTCGCAATCGAGATCCATGGAAGTTAAGAACTCGCTTCCATCCGGTGCTGTATAAACGCCGTCCTGCTTTTTCGCAAGCTCAAGGAAGTTCTCGAAACCGATGAATCTCGCGACGAACTCTGTCGCCGGTCTCTTATAGATGTTCTCCGGTGTGTCAAACTGCTCGATGACACCGCCGTTCATAACAGCCACCTTGTCGGAGATGGAGAAGCATTCCTCCTGGTCATGTGTAACAAATAATGTGGTGATTCCAAGGCGCTTCTGAAGTCTCTTGATCTCCACACGCATGGAAAGTCTTAATTTCGCATCCAGATTGGATAACGGCTCATCTAAGAGCAGTAGCTTTGGCTCGATGACAAGTGCTCTCGCGAGGGCAACTCGCTGGCGCTGTCCGCCGGACATCTGCTTCGGGAAACGGTCGGCAAGCTCTGTCAGGCCGCAGACCTCAAGGATCTCCCTGACCTTCTTGTCGATCAGGTCCTTGTCCATCTTTCTTGTTCTGAGCCCGAACGCTACATTGTCATAAACACTTAAGTGCGGGAACAGGGCGTAGCTCTGGAATACCAGGCCGAACTGGCGCTTGTGGACCGGGACCTTTGTCATGTCCTCTCCGTCTAATGTGAAGGTTCCGCCCTGCGGGTTGATAAAGCCTGCAACGACGCGGAGTGTCGTTGACTTGCCGCAGCCGCTGGGACCTAAGAGGGATACAAGCTCGCCCTCCTCGACTTCCAGATTCAGCCCCTTTAAGATCTGTTTCTTTTTATCGTAACTTACGTCGATTCCATTTAAACTCATAAAAGCCATGGTCATATTCTCCTTATTTCGCCAGGGCTGCGATACCCAGTGTGCGGTCTACGATCACCATGATGACTACGGTAGCTGCCATTAAAAGTACGGAAACCGCCGATACGGTCGGATCATAGTTGTATTCAATATAGTTCATCAGTGTTGACGGGAATGTGGAAACTCCCGGTCCGGATAAAAACATGGACACCGGAATGTTGTTGAAGGAATTGATGAACGCCAGCATGAATGCTGAGGAAATTCCGGAGGTCACATTTGGAAGAACGACCTTGAAGAACGCCGCTCCCTTCGGGCATCCGAGGCTCCACGCCGCCTCCTCGATCGAAAAGTCGAACTGCTCCATCGAAGAACCGACTACGCGGATCACATACGGAAGTGTCACCATAAAATGGCCTGCGAGAAGTCCCGCGAACACCGGGATCCTGAGTGTCAGGATCAGGCACTGGTACATAATAAAGCCGATTACAATTCCCGGAACGATGGTCGGGGAAAGGAAGATGGACTTTAATAACTGCTTTCCTTTTAAACCGGCTCTCGCCAGCGCGTAAGCCGCCGGGATTCCGACCAGAAGAGAGATGCATGTCGCGAGGAGCGCGACCTCAAGGCTGGTCAGGAATGATCTGCGGAAAGACTTTAACGCGAACACGTTCGCGAACCATTTCGTCGAGAAGGACTCGATCGGGAATGTGATGGCGCTTCCGCCGCCGAATGCCGTTACGGTGATGATCAGTAACGGGATCATCAAAAATGCAAATACGATCGCTGCCCATATGGTCAACACTTTATTTTTACGCATAATCTTCACCTCTGCGGTCCAGCCGTGCGGCCAGAGCGTTAAATCCTTTGATCACAACCAGGGTTACAACGATCATGATGAGGGCGATCACGGACGCGCCGGTCCAGTCACTGACGGACATCGCTCTCTGGTAGATCAGGGTCGCCATGACCATGTTGCTGTTGCCTCCTAATAACTGCGGCGTCGTGTACGCGGTCAGGGTTCCGGTAAATACCAGAATACCGCCGACGATGATTCCCGGAAGGCTCATCGGGAAGATGACTTTCATGAACGCTTCCGTTCTTGAGGCTCCGAGGCTCTGTGCCGCCTCCATCATATCATCATCAATATTTTCCATAACACCGGCAACCGTTACGATCATTAACGGAAGGAACAGGTAGACAGAACCAATGATGATAGAAAAGTCAGTGTATAAAAGCTTCATCGGCTTCTCGATCAGTCCCATAGCGATCATGGCCTTGTTGATAATCCCGTTGCTGCCGAGAATATTGATCCATGCAAAGCTTCGGATAACAGAGTTTGTCATCATCGGAAAGATCGACGCAGAGAGAAGCAGTCCTCTCCATTTCTTATCACAGCGGCTGATGAAATACGCCGTCGGGATACCGCCCACCATACAGACAAAGGTGGTGATGACCGCGATCTTCACGGTTCTCAAAAAGATCTTTCTGTAATACTCGTCCTTAAAAAAGTCCACGTACGCGCTGAACGGGTAATCCCCCGTAAACACGCTTGGAACCAGAACGCGAAGCAGCGGGATCATCAGGAACAGAAATAAGATCACCAGTCCCGGAACCAGCATGCACCATGCACTGCTCTTTTTCATTGGTTTGCCCCTTTCTCAACTGTGCGTGATAAGTTTTAATTAGTGCTTCTTATAAATATTTGTTTTTTCATCAATTGCACTTATATTTTACATTCATTATAAAAAGTGATATACTATACGTCAAATACATATTATCTATAATTTTTATGCAGTAAAGCTATGAGGAGGCCCCTGTATGGAATTAAAAGAAGCCCGCTATATCCTGGCGATCGCCCGCCACCAGAGCATCGGCAAAGCCGCCGAATCCCTTTATATCTCCCAGCCGTCCCTGAGCAAGTACTTAAAGAACCTGGAAGAACGTCTCGGCGCTCCGCTGTTCAGCCGCCACGAAAACCGCTACTACCCAACTTACATGGGTGAACGCTACCTCCACTACGCCGAACAGATCGTTGCCTGCGGCGATGAGTGGATGCAGGAATACGACGATATCGCTCACCGCCAGCGCGGCCGCTTAAACATCGCCGTGCCGATCATGATGGGTAGCACGCTGATCGAACCGATGTTGGCACCGTTTCATAAACGATACCCCTATGTGACCTTAAATATCATGGAAGCAGTAAATTTCATTGCGGAGAACAGTCTGGAGACCTCATCCATCGACCTGACCCTTTACAATATCCATGAATTTCCCGAGACCATGGACTACCAGATCCTGCGCTCTGAGGAGATCGTTCTGGTCCTGCATGAAAACCATCCTCTCGCCGCAAAAGCCATTACCCGCCCCGGCTTCCGCTACCCGTGGCTGGATCTTTCCCTATTAAAAGAGGAAAACTTCATTCTCCTCTACCCGGACCAGAACACCGGTGGCATCTCCCTGGATCTCTTTCAAGAGTACAACATCAATCCACCGGTCTCTCTCCACACGAGAAACTCCTCCATGTCGATCCATCTGGCCATGGACGGCGTCGGCGCTGCCTTCGCCCCGGAGAGCTATTTCCATTATGAAAACCAGTACACCGGAAACCGCGCCCTCTGCTTCTCCGTCGGCCACAGACCGGCCCTCACAACTACCATCGCCGCCTATCGGAAAAACCGGTATCTGCCGCAGCATGCAAGAGATTTTCTGAAAATGATCCGGGAATATTGCCGTGAGAAATAAAACATTCTCCCAGAAATTTATATCCATCTGCGAGGTGCGCCGTCAGGCGCACCTCGTAAAAGAAGCCGGACACTATCCTTCAGTATCCGGCTTCTTGCTGCGAATCTTCTGGCACCTTTAGCTCTGATAAACAAACAGACGGTTCATTCCCTCCTGCCACGGGTATTCGAATTCCAAATATATGATTTCTTTCCCAAAACGTGTAAATTTTTCTTTCTAATACATTGCCGGATAATGTCCCAGCTTTTTTGATAGCTTAGCATCTGTTATCTTTGCCGGTTTGGAGGAAACGGAACCGCTTATTTTTTTCTTCATAAATCTCCCTCTTCATCACTCAGATACAGCTGCGAAAAAATAGTTTGGTAAATCTCATCCATATCTTCTTCCATATCCACAGACTCACAGAACCCGTAAAGATAGGTATAACTGTCAGTATCCACAGCAAATACCGTCCATTTCCTGGTATCCTCGTTCTCACCTGCGGTGTACGTTACGATATAAACCGGATAAGTCAGGTTCTCAGTATATTTCTCATTTGCTTTTGCAGATAGCAGTTCACAGGTATCCGTATCACTTAATGACAGGGCGCAGGCTGTCAGATAATCTTCCAGATCCTGCACCTCCGGGGCAAACCGGGTCGGCTCTGCCGTATTTACTATAAGGATCTGGCCATCTTGCGTGAAATCCTCATAGCGGTACGTTCCATCCTCATTGTTTTCCGTTCGAAGGTTCTGCATATTGGTAAAGGGTAGCGCTCCGCCCATCAAAACAGGAATACGTTCACTCGGGATCAGATCCCCGCGGCCATCATCGTTCAGAGCATAGAGCTCCATAATTTTTTTGTCACAGACTACCGCATCATAGGCACTGTCCACAAACACAGGAACGCTGACATCCGGCGGTGTAAAAATCAAAAAGCTGCCATTTTCCAAAATTGTCGCGGTATCAGGGTCATAGTTCGGATTGACCGGCTTTTCATCCTCACCGTAAAACTGAACCTGAAAACCTCTGTCCAGTTCTTCCACCGTATATTTTCCCAGATCGATCTTAGTGCTTTCGCCTTCAGCCAGTGTTGTCTCCAGGCGGTTCTCTCCCCAGTCTTTCCCATCCGTTTCTCTAATACGGATGTCTTCCACAGGATATGTAGTACGGTTCACTACGGTGATTTCAAGTGGCTTTCTTCCGCCACCGCAGGCAGCAAGTCCAAGACACACCGCCAGTGTGATTACGGGAAATAAATTACTTTTCCATTTTTTCATCCTGCATTCCTCCTCTATTTGCGAAATGAAAAAGAATGTGCCTTGGCACATTCTCGCGCCGAGGCGCGGTTGCTTCGGCAACCATCTACCTTTGCGCCGAGTGCGCACTACGTTCCACTCCGGTCGGTGCATAACAAGCGCCACTGGCGCT
>NZ_DBFCCJ010000065.1:0-48465 GCF_048380235.1 Ventrimonas sp.
TTCTGAAATCTCATTTCAAAGATGTCCAACCAGGACTCTTTTTTATTAGAATTTTCAGGGTTTTAAACACTGTTCAATCTTTCATTTTCAAGGTTCATGTTGTTGCTGTTCTCAGCGGCAACGTTCAATATTTTATCACATCGTTTTCGCTTTGTCAACAACTTTTTTAAATTTCTTTTTGAATCCTTTCAGATTCGCTTTGCTGTTTTCAGCAGCGTGTTATATCTTACCAGATGTTCACGCGTTTGTCAACAACTTTTTATTTTTTCTTTTTTACCCTTACGCTGTTTTTCGCGGGTGAGTTATACTATATCATTTTACTGCTGGTTTGTCAACGGTTTTTCCAAATTTTATCTTATTTTATCGTAAAAAAGGAGCTGCAAATGCAAGCATGCATCCAAAGCCCCTTCTCCACACTATTTTCCCTTACAAAAAACCAGTTAAAATGCGAATGAACAACCAGTTAAACAAGTTATTCTGATACAACAGGCTAAGCCACCAGCTTGCTTCAATCTGCATCAGAAGTGGCTGTGTCCACGGCATTCCGGAGCAAGCTTTGATCACCAGCCCAGCCAGCCATATAAACAGCAGGCCAGCCACCGCCCCCAGCAGCGCACCAGCCAGCTGATTCAGTTCCCACAGGATCGGCAGCCTTGCAATCTGATTCAGCCAGTGCGTTCCAACACGGAAAAACAGAAAAACCACTGAGAACAGGATCCCCGATCCAAGGACCCGTATAATCATGGTTGCCAGATAAGAACCAAGATAATCAAAAAAACGTTCTACTCCCAGCATTTGATAGATTTCGCTGTTATTGTTTTCAAGCAGCACTTCTTTCATCTGCTCGGGCAATTTCAATTTTTCTATCATATCCCGTTGATAAGACGGCTGTACCTCCGCTTCATTTTCCGCATCACCCTGAACTCCCGCCATGTGCAGAAGTCCCTGTCCAATCGTCTGATGAATCGCAGTATTGTTATTTAATGCTGCTGTGACACCAGGCATTGCCACCCGCGTCACAATCAGGCTTAATATCAAAGCTGACATCGTCACAGCGATGCGCACCAGCCCTCTGTAATGCCCATACAGAACCATAGACAGCCAGAATACGCCCACACCCACAGACAGCCAGTGTTCTGTTAAAAAATCCATTTTCCGCTCCATTCTGCCATATTCCATGTATTACGGTCTTCTTCTACTCTCACAAGCTGACCGCATCCAAAATTTTAATCAGCAGAAAGCACGAGCTTTTCAATCGCGTCTGCCACCCCGTCCTCGTCATTGGTCACTGTAACATAATCCGCTTCTGTTTTCAGCGCTTCCACCGCATTGCCCATGGCAACGCCAATACCGGCCATGCGGATCATAGTCATGTCATTTTCCCCATCACCGAATCCCATAGTCTGCTTCCTGCTCAGTCCCAGATGTTTCGCCAGTCGAAGTATTGCTTCCCCTTTGGTTGCTCCTTGCGCATTGATCTCCAGATTATTATCCAGGGATGAACTGACAATTACATCACCGCGTTCCTGCAGCTCCCGTCTGGCACGTGCCCGTTCCTGCTGATCTCCAAAGAAATAATTGATCTTCTCTACCGGCAGTCCGGTATCGCGGACCTTTTCTATTACATCCGGAACTTCCCGGCGTGTCTGATGGATCATGTTCTGGATCGTATCCGGAATCGCATACTCATCCATATGCTCAAGAAAACGGCGTTCACCATAAGCATAGCCATCTACATATGCATCATACATCGTGTGGAATTTTTCTGCCAGTTCCAGAATCTCGATCGCCTGCGCACAGCTCAGTTTGCGTTCATCCAGGATTTTGTGTTTTTCTACATCTTCCACGATAGCACCATTCGTCGTAATGGCATATTGAATTCCTGGCAAAGTGCGCAGAAATTCCGGCACTCCGCTCCAGATACGTCCGGTACAGGGCACAACATAAATTCCGCGGGCAATACATTCCCGCAATACTTTTTCATTCCTGGCAGAGAGACGCTTCTGGCTATCCAGAAGCGTCCCGTCTAAATCCAAGGCTATTAATCTGATATCTGTTCTCATTATATAAAGTGCTCTTCCTTTAAAATAAGCATACCGTCTTTGTCATACTTGGAAGAAAACAATCCCTTGATGGCCTTTCCAAGAGATGGCTTTTCCGCACGATCTGCAGCTTCCTCAATCAGAGCCTCCGCTTCTTTACGGACCAGCGGGATGCCATCTTCTTCCATGATTTCAATCCGCTCATAAAGCGCAAGCATACTCTTGCCGGTAATGCTACAATCGATTTCCGATGCATATTTACAGCAGTACTGAGCAAATTCATCAATGCCCATTTCTTCCTCTTCTGCTGCCTCTTCTTCCGTATCCTTCTCTTCCACTTCCGGTTCCGGCGCACGCATTGCTTCTTCGCTGACCGGAGCAATGCGGCGTACCGGGCGGTCTTCTGCTCCAGCTTCAGAATGCGCATCCGCCTGGTCTTCACGAACTGTTTCGGACTGAACTTCCGGTTCTGCATCCTGCACCGGCGGATAATCACAGCCGATGCACTCAAACTTATCTGCCAAAGATGGATTCTGCGCATGCAGCATCTCCATCTGCTTTGGATTATCGATCAGGATAATGCGCATGCCGCTTGTATCACGGGTCATAAGCATTTCCAGTTCTCCGATCATCTGCGGAGTTAAATCTCCAGCCTCCTCAATCATCAGATCTTTTCCGCTCAGCTTATCTGCACAGGCAAGAATTCCTCGCTTATTCAGCTTGGAACCAGTAATCTTTGCCACCGGATTCTTGACTCCAGTCTCTTTCTGAATCTGCTTCAAAGTCTGAATGGCAATCTCCATGCCCTTTTCAGGAGAACGCGCCTCAATCATCAGATGATTGGTCATGCGCGGAAGCTCCGGCTCTTCCTCAAGCTCTTCCACCTCCAGCTCTTCTTCTGCCTCCGGTTCTGGAGTTTCCTGCGCTGCAACTGCATTCTGCTCTGCCGCCGGCATACGGCGGATGGAATCAAGTACACGGGTCTTGCCCAGATCACTTTCATTCTCTTCTACTTCATCAGTACCTATCCGCGACACCTCTTTCGCAAGCTGTGCCTCAGCTTCAGCCTGTTTCACCTGAGCCGCGATCACTTCTTTTCCATAAGACAGATCCGGGGTAATGCTGACATCCTGATTTTCTTCATCCGTATTCTCAATTTCTGCAGTTTCCTCAGCCACCACATCCGGCTCTGTCGAAGTTTCCATTATTTCTGATTCAACAGTCCGGTCCTGATCGGGCAGTTCTTCATCATTATCCACAGAATCTTCCGCCTCAAAAGCCTGTTCCACTGCGCGAAGTTTCTCCTCATACTTGTCCCGATTCTCCACCAGGTCCATCTGGTATTTGTTTAACGGCGCATACTGAATTTTCAGTTCCATAGCCTTGTCTACATACTTGCCCAGACCAAACATCAGCATAATCTTATCACATGCTGCCACGCAGCGGTTTGCGTCGCCTGCACGATGATACAGATCAGCCAGTTCATACAGCCATTTTTCGTCCAGTTCTTCTTCCGTGTAACTTTCCAGAGAATGGATTTGCTGCTCAATCGGCGCGTCCATAGCCTTTAAGATCATATAGCGGAGCAAATGCTGACGCGGATCATCTCCCGCCAGATCACAGAACTCACGATAATATGCATTGGCCTCTTCGACATTTCCCTCCTTCAGAGAAAGATCTGTCAGTTTGTAAAGCAGGCGCTTACCGATCGGCGCACGCTCATAAGCCATGAGCAGGATATCCTTCGCGTCCTGATACTCATGGTTCTTCTCATATACATTAGCAACCATAGACAACAGATTGGCATTGCGAACTTTTTTCCAGTCAATGGTATCCGCAATCTTCATGGCCGTCTCAAAATCGCCCTGATTACTTAATTTTCTGATCTGTTCTACTTTTATGTTGAACTCGTATTTATCCATCTTCTGCACTCCTTTCTTGCCAACGGCTTACAGCTCCACGCGCCCTTCCAGGGCTCTCAGCAGGGTTACTTCATCAATATATTCCAGATCACCGCCCACCGGCACACCACTTGCGATCCGGCTTACGCGGATCCCCGTCGGTTTGATCAGCTTGCTGATATACATGGCCGTGGTCTCGCCCTCAAGGCTTGAATTTGTGGCAATGATCACCTCTTTTATGTCCCCCTGAAGACGCTGCATAAGCTCCTTCAGCCTGATGTCATTGGGTCCTATACCCAGCATCGGAGAAATTGCTCCGTGCAGTACATGGTACACACCTTCATACTTTCCGGTCTTTTCGTAAGCAGCCAGGTCTCTGGTATTCTCCACCACCATGATGGTCTTGTGATCGCGCCTGTCGCTGCTACAGATGGGACAAAGTTCCTGATCCGTCAGCGTATAGCATTCCTTACAGTAACGGATGTTGGCCTTGGCCTGCGTAATGGCTCCCGCCAGGCTTGCCACCTGCTCCTGCGGCATATTGATGATGTGAAATGCCAGTCTCTGGGCCGATTTGCTTCCAACCCCCGGAAGCTTTGATAATTCTTCGATCAGTGTTGTGATCTGTTTGCTGTAATAATCCATTTTAGAATGGGAAGCCTCCGCCCAAACCGCCTAAACCTCCGGTCAGCTTTGACATAGCTGCCTGGGACTCTTCCTCCATCTTACGAAGTGCCTCATTGGTTGCCGCCACAATGAGGTCCTGAAGCATCTCGATGTCATCCGGATCTACCACTTCCTCCGCAAGTTTCACAGAAAGTACTTCTTTTTTACCGGAAACCGTTACAGTGACTGCACCGCCACCTGCGGACGCACTGTACTCTTTCTCTTCCAGCTCTTTGGTAGTCTCTTCCATCTGACGCTGCATTCTCTGCGCCTGTTTCATTAAGTTATTCATATTGCCCGGCATACCGCCCGGGAATCCTCCACGTTTTGCCATGATCAATTACTCCTCCTGTTTTCTATATCTGAATTGTTTTACTAATCTTCAATAGTAATATCCATATGGATCGCGTTTTTCAGTTCTTCATCACTGACGTAGATGGTGTTCAAACGCTCTCCGGCGTTGCGCATGCGCGCTTTGAAATACATGGTCTTGCCATACTGCTCTTCTATATACTTCTCCAATGCCCCCAGAACCGTCGGACGGCTTCCGATCGCATAGTTATCGCTGTTGGAAAACACAATACACAGACAGCTATCGCCGCTTGGCTCCAGAACTGTGTCGCGGAAGCTCGGCCGGATAGAACCACCCTGTTCCCGGATGATTTTTCCCCAGTCCTGGCGGATGAGGTTTAAATCCTCTAATTGCGCACGCGGAATGACCACCTGCTGCGGTGCCTGTACCGGTTCTGCCGCCGTCGTGATCGTTGTGCCTGCTGCTCCCTGCGTTCCCATCCGGGCCGCCATTTGCTGCATCATCTCCGCATTGACCGGAACTCCTTCATCCATCCGGTCTTCCAGCTCATCCAGACGCTGCAGGATAGAATCCAGATTCGGCTCCATCTGCGGCTTGGTCAGCTTAATGAGCGCCAGTTCAATAAGCACGCGCTTCTGACTGGCATAGCGGATCTGATTAGCGAGTTCAGAAAAGATCCGGATAAAGCGCATGAGCGTCTCTCCGCTTATCATCTCTGCCTCTTCCCTCAGAAGCTTTAAGTTATCCTCCGACATATCCAGCATGTTTTCCGCGTCATCCGCAGTTTTTAATACGAGAAGGTTTCTCAGATACCAGATAAAGTCTGTGACAAACTGTCCCAGTTCCCGGCCCTGGATGACCATCTCTTCCAGTTTTTTCATACATGCTGTGGTGTCTTTCGCAAGCACGGCGCGAAGCAGTTCGCTGAACACGCCTGAATCTACTGCGCCAAGCACCTCCAGCACATTGTCATAGGTAAGAAGACTGCCGTAATGAAACGCCACACACTGGTCCAGAAGACTTAACGCGTCTCGCATAGAGCCGTCTGCCGCCTTGGCCACATAACGCAGAGCTTTTTCCTCCACCCGGATTTCCTCTGCATCAGCCAGTTCCCGCAGACGTGCCGCAATGGTGTCAATGGTAATACGTCGGAAATCATAGCGCTGACACCTGGACAGGACTGTGACCGGAATCTTGTGCACCTCCGTGGTCGCCAGAATGAAGATTACGTAAGACGGCGGCTCCTCCAGGGTTTTTAACAGCGCGTTAAACGCGCCGGTAGAAAGCATATGCACCTCATCGATGATGTAGACCCGGTATGCTCCCTCAGTAGGCGGATACTGAACCTGCTCACGAATCTCACGGATGTTCTCAACACCATTGTTAGATGCCGCATCAATTTCCACCACATTCATGGAACTTCCAGATGCAATGGCCTTGCAGGCCGCGCATTCGTTGCATGGGCTTCCGTTCACCGGATGCTCACAGTTAACCGCTTTGGCAAAGATCTTTGCAATGGTAGTCTTGCCGGTTCCGCGGGTGCCGCAAAACAGATACGCATGTCCGATACGTCCGCTGGTAATCTGGTTTTTCAAAGTCTGCACGATATGATCCTGGCCCTTGACATCGTCAAATTCCACCGGGCGCCATTTGCGGTACAGTGCAGTGTATGACATATTCCTTAACTCCTTGCTTCCGGCAGTCCGAAATGAATGCCGTTATTCGTCGCCAAAGCTGATTCCGATCATCTTGGCTTCCTGAATCATGGAGCAGTTTGGGTCTACCGTCTTTAACTTGCCGGCAACCACTTCCAGCGGAACCTCTGTGATCTCGTTGTTCTTCACTGCTACCATGTAACCGTATTTCTTTTCCTGAATCAGTTTGGCTGCTGCCGCGCCCAGACGGGTCGAAAGCACCCGGTCATAAGGGCACGGCTCCCCGCCCCTCTGCGTGTGACCCGGAACGGTAACGCGGACTTCCTGTCCGGTTTTTTCCGTAATCTGAGCGCCAAGCGCATATGCTACGGACGGATATACCACCTGATTCTTTTTCTTTTCTTTTAATTCTTTCTTGCTTAATATCGCATCCTCTTTGGAGATCGCGCCTTCCGCAACCGCCAGAATAGAGAAGCGTTTACCCTGTCTGCTGCGCTCTTTTAACGCCTCAACAATGACATTGATATCGTATGGAATCTCCGGAAGCAGGATGATATCTGCTCCGCCCGCAATTCCGGCATACAGCGTCAGCCAGCCAACCTTATGACCCATGACTTCCACAATAAAAACACGACCATGGGATGCCGCAGTTGTGTGGATACAGTCGATGGCATTTGCTGCTACATTGATGGCGCTCTGAAAGCCGAAGGTCACATCAGTTCCCCAGAGATCATTATCGATCGTCTTCGGAAGGGATACCACGTTAAGGCCCTCCTCCCTCAGAAGATTGGCCGTTTTCTGGCTTCCGTTTCCACCCAGCACCACCAGACATTCCAGTTTCAGTTTCCGGTATGTGTGCTTCATGGCTTCTACCTTGTCCAGACCATTCTCATCCGGAACACGCATCAGCTTGAACGGTTGTCTTGACGTTCCGAGGATGGTTCCGCCCTTTGTCAGGATTCCGGAAAAATCCGAAGGTTTCATGATCTGGTAGTCTGCGTACATAAGGCCTTTATAGCCATCTTCAAAACCAATGATCTCTACATCTTCAAACATCTTATACAGCGCTTTGGCCACACCGCGCATGGTTGCATTTAAGCTCTGGCAGTCGCCGCCGCTGGTCAGCATTCCAATTCTCATCGAAGACACACCCTTCTTTCTTTACTTTTCGTGAACATAGGGAAAATTTCCCCATTCTGCTACTCGTGACTCCGTCACTCGTTTGCCTCGCCGTTCGCCACAACCGTGCAAGCACGTTTTTGGCTCACTTTCGCTCGTTACATTATAATACACTGCTTTCTCGTTTGTCCATCTTTTATTAGGAAAAGATAGGTAAAGATAGACAGAAAAAACAGGTATATCTTCATTGTCCGAAGATACACCTGTTATTATTCTTTTTAAATCCGCGCATCCCGCTTTGTATACGGCTCACAGGCGTTACCCTGGCAGCCAGCTCGGTCCAGGCTTCCTTGCGGCACACAGAATGACTCACTTAGTGCTGCTGCATTCCTGCCCTGACACGGTTCATGAGGTTCTGTTGCGCAAGACCCAAACGTCAACGCCGCTTACCAGGGGCAGCCCTGCAAGTTCGCATCCGAGGCGGGATATCACCTCTGCTGGAGCGGATTGCAGATACAGGGCACCGCTATCTCCCCGGCTGCGCGGAAGCTTTTTGACTTGTTCTTGTGCGCATCTGCATGGTTCATCGCAAATGCCTGTTTAGTATACTCCAGAAACACAGCTTTTGTCAAGGACTACATCTGCTCCAGTACTTCCTGTTCTTCCGGAATGCTGGGAATGCCGCCCTGTCTCATGGTAGAAAGGCTTGCTGCAGTACATGCAAACCGTCCGATGCTGAAAAGTTCGTTCTCATCCAGTTCTTCCGGTTTCTTCCCGATCTTTAAAAGTCTGGAAACGGCGCTTCCTCCAAAAATATCACCTGCACCTGTGGTATCAACAGGTGTCACGGCCGGACATACAGCATACGCACCGGCGTTCCGGTTTGCCAGATACGCGCCCCGCGGCCCCATCGTAATCATAGCAAGACGGACGCCGTACTCGGAAAGCAGAACCTCTGCAGCATGCTTTTCATCTGCTGTACCCCAGAGAAATTCTGCCTCCTCATCACTGATTTTTACCACATCAGCCATAGAAAGCCCCCACAGGATCTGCTGCTTCGCTTCACCCTGTGTTTTCCAGAGCGGAGGCCGCAGATTTGGGTCAAAGGTAATCAGTTTTCCTTGCTTTTTGGCATATTCGACACACTTCTTTGTTGCTGTGCGCGCCGGATCATCAGTAAGGCTCAGTGTTCCAAAATGGACTACCGATGCCTCATCGAGCATGGAACAATCTATTTCCTCAAACGACAGCCGGGTATCTGCTCCGGGCTTTCTGGCAAAGCTGAAGGTACGATCTCCTTCCGGGGAAAACGTTACAAACGCCAATGTGGTAAACACAGAGTCGTCCACCACAATCCCCCTGGTCTCAATTCCTGCTTTCTGCATAGTCTCAAGCAACAGCTTTCCGAATGCATCGTCCCCCACCTTGCCAAGAAATGCTGTTCTGGCGCCATACCGGCTCAAGGCTGCCAGAAAATTCCCCGGTGCTCCGCCCGGATTCGCCTTCATGGTCGGATAGCCTTCTGCATCTGCGGACTGAGTCGCAAAATCTATCAAAAGTTCTCCAATGGCAATCACATCGTACATGGTATCATCCCTCCATATTTCCTTTGAAATCTGCTTCTCCGGTTATTCTGCTGCCGGATACTCAGTACAAAGCAGGCGATACGGCTTTTCATCCTCTTCAATCTTTGGGAATCTTCCCATCTTCTCGTAAAAGCGGTTATCTGTGTTGTCATCGTTGCACTGGCTGACTTCTCCCAGAAGGACCGGACCGCTTCCCTTCTCCACTTCAAAGTCGTGATACATATAAGGATAGATCGTGATGCTTTCACCCGGCGTCAGACGCACCTGGCTTCCTGCCGGAACCACCATTTCCCGCCCATCCACATGCACATGCACATCATGAACTTTGTCCAGGTCTTCCTCTTTTGTGGAATTGTATACTCGAATCAGTACATTACCACCGCCGCGGTTAATGATATCCTCCATCTTGGACCAGTGAAAATGCATGGGTGAGTACTGCCCTTCTTTGATATAAAGCAGCTTTTCCGCATAGGTTTTCGTATATTTGTCCTTCATATTCAGATTACCATTGCGGATCGTGATCAGCGAAAATCCAACCTTGTCAAAATCCCCCAGTCCATAATCCGTAATATCCCACCCCAGCATGTTATCACGGATCTCGTCATAATCATGACCTTTCTTTCCCCACTCTTCCGGTGTAAAATTGCAAAATGGAGGAAGCGCAAACCGGTATTTCTGAACCATCTGCTCCATTTCCTTTAATGCTGCATTGATCTCACTTCGTTTCATAAGAATCCCCCTTCTCCTGTGTAATTTATTTTTCTGCCCGTTTTTTGCGCAGATCTTTAAAAAACTGCGATAGCATGCCGGAGCATTCTTCCCGGCACACATTGATATCGGTCTGTACCTGGTGATTAAAGCCCTCTTCATGGAGCATGTCCAGAACAGAACCGGCACAGCCTGCCTTTGGATTCATGCATCCGATCACAACCCGCGGAATGCGTGCCTGCACAATGGCTCCTGCACACATGGGGCACGGTTCCAAAGTCACATACATGGTACAATCCTCCAGCCGCCAGTCCCCCATCTTTTTACAGGCCTTTTTCATGGCAAGAATCTCCGCATGAGCCAGTACGGTCTTGTCTGCCATGCGGCGGTTATAGCCACGGCCAATGATCTTGTCCTGATAGACGATAACGCAGCCGATAGGGACATCTCCCAAAGCTGCCGCTTTTTTCGCCTGCCGGATGGCTTCTTTCATATAACGCATGTCCTCCGGTGATACCGATGGCTCCTGCTTTATTTCTGATATTTCTTCTGTTCTTTTTTCTTCTGCCACATTTCCTTCCTTTCCGACATCGTAGCCCATAGCCAGATATTTTCTGTTATCAGTATAGCGGAAAGTCTTCTGTTAAGGAAGAGGCAAATCATTCTTTCATTCTCTTACAGCCGGATATCCGTATACCAGTATCCAAAACGCCCATCTCCCTGCGGTTGTTTCCTGGCCAGCACAAAATGAGGAAAGCCAAACATGGACGCCATATATTTCTCGTTGCTGAAATAATGGCCGGGCACACCAAGAAGATACCTGGGCGGCTGCTGCGGCTCCAGAAGCTTTGCCAGAATCAGATGACGGTAATTATAGTAGCCGTGAAGAAGAAAACTGTTATTGCCATAGGTCCAGACCTCCCTCGGCAAAAGACCGATATCCTGTGGTTTGATGGACAGGATCTCGCAGCCGTTATCATAGTCAAAAGCCAGAACCTTGGTATACAGATCACTCATCTTCTTCCAGATATTGGTGTCAGCCAGTTCCTCATTTTCTTCACGGTCCAGCTCGGCAAGACGAGCGGTATCCTCCGGGCCCCAGGACTGAGATTGCTGCTCTTTTGGAGCCTGTTGAGACTGTTCCAGGGACTTCGGTTCCTCCTGGAGAGTTTCCTGCTGCATTGCAGGCTCTGAGCTGTCCTTATCCACATTTTCATTTTCTTCTCCCCAGGGCGCCGTAGCCTCCAGCTTCTGCTCCTCTGCTTCCAGTTCCCGCTCAATTTCTGCGGAAACCGTAAGTTCCTGATCTTCCTTTTGTTTTCTCAGATTCTCCGCCGTCACCTCTGCCAGCTGAATTTCTGCCGTCTGTGCCACCGCATCCTCCCAGATGGTCGTGTAACTCTGCCAGGCATTTTCCAGCTCATGGATGGTAAGCCCATAGCAGTCATCCACACGCAGACCGGAACCATCCACATTCTCCGACTGTATCTGGGTACGGAATTCTCCGGCACCGCCGCGGATAAAAATCCGGCCAAGCAGAAGTTCGCCGCCGGCATGAAGCAGATACACGCCCACATCACTGCTGCCCACATACACTTTCTTCACATTCACCTGAATACGGCACTGGGGGCCACGCATATCAATCTTGGCAAAGCCGATGTTTTTTCCTTTTTCCCCGCCCTCATAGGCATATATGTACGAAATCAGTCTCCGATAATCAGACATAGCTCTCATCCCCTCCGCGATTATAGTACTCCGGAAATTCCGAACGTACATTACTATATATGCGGATGCAATAAGAGCTATGTCCAAAATCCGTATTCAGTTTATTTACAGTTTTCCGTAAAAAAATTTGCAAGCTGCGCAAACTGCTGTAAGTCCAGTGCCTCGCCGCGAATGGTAGCCGGTACACCCAGGCTTTCAATGGCAGCCACGATCTGTTCCTTGGTAAAAGAAACATCCGGCGCATTGTTCAGACCATTCTGCAGGGTCTTTCTGCGCTGGTTGAAGGAAGCGCGGATGAGACGGAACATCAGCTTCGGATCTGCCACCTGAACCGGCATCTCTTTATGGCGGGTCAGACGGATCACCGCAGAACCTACGTTTGGCCGCGGGATGAAGCAGTTCGGCGGTACATTTGCCACAATATATGGCTCTGCGTAATACTGCACTGCCAGTGACAGGGCACCATAATCCTTGGAGCCAGGTCCCACCTGCATGCGGTCTGCCACCTCTTTCTGTACCATAACCGTAATGTTGTCGATCGGCACATTGCTTTCAAACAGACCCATAATAATCGGTGTGGTAATATAATATGGCAGGTTTGCTACAACCTTGATGGGGCGTCCACCATTGTGTTCCTCTGCCAGCTTTTTTATGTCAACCTTTAAAATATCCTCGTTGATCACAGTGACATTATCGTATTCTGCCAGAGTTTCTTTCAGAATCGGGATCAGATTGTTATCAATCTCTACCGCAACCACCTCTCTTGCCGCTTCTGCCAGATACTGCGTCATGGTTCCGATACCTGGGCCGATCTCCAGCACCATATCCTCTTTTGTCACACCTGCTGCCCCAATGATCTTATCTAGTACATGAGGATCGATCAGAAAGTTCTGTCCGAACTTCTTCTGGAAAGCAAACTGGTATTTCTGGATCACCTCGATGGTATTCTTCGGGTTGCCAAGTTTTTCTCTCATTCTATAATTCTCCTGTTTCGGCTGTTTACTTATATTTCATCTTATCTTATCACACAATTTTTTCGATTACAATGAAAGCCGATACATCTGTTTTGCATTCCGGTTTGTTATCTCAATGATCTGCTCTGCCGGCACATCTTTGATTCTGCTGATTTCTTCCACCACGTATGGAAGATTCAGGGAAGAATTGCGCTTTCCGCGGTTCGGCACCGGGGAAAGATACGGACAATCCGTCTCCAGCACAATCCGGTCGAGCGGCATATAAGCGACCACCTCTTTTAATTTTTTTGCGTTATTGAAGGTAAGCACCCCGCCGATTCCCAGATAAAATCCCATGTTCAGGTACTCTTTTGCCATCTCCAGGCTGTAAGAGAAACAGTGAATTACACCGCCAATCTCCCCTGCCTTTTCTGCTTTCATGATATCCAGAGTATCTTTAGCCGCGTCACGGCTATGAATGATGACCGGAAGTTTCTTCTCCCGAGCCAGTCCCAGCTGACGCACAAACCACGCTTTCTGAAGCTCCGGTTCCGGCTCATCCCAGTGGTAATCCAGGCCAATCTCACCGATGGCCACCACCTTTTTCTCCTCGGCCACATGGCGCAGCCAGTCAAAAAGATGGTCATTCAGCTCTGCAGTTTCGCTTGGATGCACACCAACTGCACCGTATACGAACGGATACTTTTTCATCAGCTCCAGTGTATTTTTCGTTGTCTGGATGCTGGCACCCACGTTTACCACGGCCTCAATGCCGTGTTCCGCAAGACTCCTTAAGACCGCATCCCGGTCCTCATTAAATGCCTCATCATCATAATGGGCATGGGTATCAAAAATCATTGTAATCTCCTCTTTATCAAAAATCCGGATTACCCGAACACCAGTCTTGAAATCCCATACAGGACAAGCAGATGCACCGGATACACCAGATAGAAAAACCATTTGCCTTTCCAGCTTCCACGGGTTCCGTTGTAGCACCGGATCAGGAAAAAGGATACCGCAAGTCCTGGAATATAAACCGGCCGGAACTCTGCTGCTGCCATCAGGACAAAACCAGCCAGACACGCCGTATCCGGTGTCAAGCGAAACCAGAACAGCACCGCGATCAGCATAATACCGGCCGCGTCATAGTCAGTCCGCAAAAACCAGGCCAGAAGTGCCGCTCCTACAACCACCGCCATCTGCCGGTACTGCGAATGCGCCGCATCGGTATTCCTGCCAATCCAGTCCACCGCAGTCAGCATAAGCACACCGAGAAACAGTGTAAAAAATACATTCTGGCTGTGTGTATCCCATATTTTCCCGTAAACAAGTAAATCAAAGGGAATTTCCGAAATCAAGGCAAATACACCAAGACGCAGCGCATAGCGCCTGCGGTTTCTGGTGTGACAGAATCCTTCTGTCAGCAGGAACACATAAATCGGAAACGCCATACGCCCCACGGACCGCAGAATCCAGAACGCCTGGTTCCACCGCTCTGCCATCGTGTCTTTCCCAGCCACATGTAACGCCGGAATCAGACCATACGCCAGGAGCCTGATAGCTGCATGGTCGCACAGCATACTGATAACGGCAATCAGCTTTAGCTGATTGCCGTTTAATCCATGTCTCAAAAACTGTTTTTCAGACATCTGTCTTTGTTCCTCTTTTTCAGCAGCCTCACAGCTGCCATGTTTTTACTGCAGAATCTTACTTTAGCAGATTTCTGCACCGGACGGCATCTTCTTCTCCGGAACCATCAGGGACAGGTTGCCGTCTGCGTCTTCTGCGCAGAGGAGCATGCCCTCAGACAGAACTCCGGCCAGCTTTGCAGGCTTTAAGTTGACAACTACCATAACTTTCTTGCCTACCATCTCTTCCGGTGAGTAATGTGCCTTGATGCCGCTGACGATCTGCTTTACCTGGCTGCCAATCTTAACCTGGGAGCAGAGAAGCTTTTTAGACTTCTTGACTGCCTCGCAGGCAATGATCTCGCCAACCTGGAACTGAAGCTTTGCAAAATCATCATACTCAATCTCAGCCTTCGGCTCGATGTCGATAACCGGTTCCTCTTCCTTTACTTCCTCAGCAGCCGGCTGTGCAGCCTTCTCTGCTGCGCGCATAGCCTCTACCTTTTCCATTACTTCCTTAAGATCCATTCTTGCAAACAGGATCTCCGGCGCGTCGGTTACATGCTCGCCGGACGGATACAGACCAAACTGATCCATCTCGGAAAGGGCACGCTTCTGCGCATGGAGCTGGGCCAGGATCTTCTTGGATGTATCCGGCATAAAGGACTCCAGCAGGGATGCACCAATGGTGATGGCCTCTACCAGATTGTAGAGAACGGTTGCCAGACGCTCTTTCTGAGCCTCGTCCTTGGCCAGTGCCCAAGGCATGGTCTCGTCGATATATTTGTTGCAGCGGCGGAAGATGTTGAAGATCTCGGTGATGGCATCTGCCACACGAAGCTCATTCATCTTGCTCTCTACCTTCTTTACGGATGCCAGAACGACATTCTTTAAGTCCTCATCAACGGCATCGGAAGCACCGCCGTTTCTCACCTCGCCGCCAAAATACTTGTTGGACATGGAGATGGTACGGTTTACCAGGTTTCCAAGGATGTTTGCCAGGTCAGAGTTCATGCGCTCTACCATCAGCTCCCAGGAGATGACACCGTCATTCTCGAACGGCATCTCATGCAGAACAAAATAACGGACTGCATCTACACCAAAAAAGTCTACCAGAGTATCTGCGTAAAGCACGTTGCCCTTGGACTTACTCATCTTGCCATCACCCTGTAAAAGCCACGGATGACCAAATACCTGCTTCGGGAGCGGCAGATCCAGCGCCATCAGGAAGATCGGCCAGTAAATAGTATGGAAGCGGATGATATCTTTACCGATCAGGTGAAGGTCTGCCGGCCAGTATTTATCAAACAGTTCTCCGCTATGGCCATCGCAGTCGTAGCCAAGGCCGGTAATATAGTTGGTCAGTGCATCCAACCATACATAGGTAACATGCTTCGGATCAAAGGAAACCGGAATGCCCCAGGTGAAGGAGGTTCTGGATACGCACAGATCCTGCAGACCCGGCAGAAGGAAATTGTTCATCATCTCGTTCTTTCTGGATACCGGCTGGATGAACTCCGGATGCTCGTTGATGTACGCGATCAGGCGGTCTGCGTATTTGCTCATTTTGAAGAAGTAAGCTTCCTCTTTGGCCGGCTGTACCTCGCGACCGCAGTCTGGGCACTTGCCGTCTACCAACTGAGACTCGGTAAAGAAGGACTCACACGGTGTGCAGTAAAGGCCCTCATAATAGCCTTTGTAAATATCACCCTGATCGTACAGTTTTTTGAAGATTTTCTGTACCTGAGTCTCATGATCGGAATCAGTGGTACGGATGAATTTGTCGTAGGAAGTGTTCATCAGATCCCAGATTGTCTTGATCTGACCTGCCACATCGTCTACAAACTGCTTCGGAGTTACACCTGCAGCCTCAGCCTTTAACTCAATTTTCTGACCATGCTCATCGGTACCGGTCTGGAAGCGGACATCATAGCCCTGCTCTCTTTTAAAACGCGCGATGCTGTCTGCAAGCACGATCTCATAGGTGTTGCCGATATGCGGCTTGCCGGATGTATAGGCAATCGCAGTGGTAATATAATACGGTTTCTTACAATTACAATTTTCATTCTGACACATGAGCCAAATTCCTCCTAAACTTTCGGTGCGCTAATTAAACCAACTATATCATAAAATCCGCGAAAACTCAATATAATGCGCGGCTTCCTCATGCCTGGCGATCTCACATATATTGTATTTCCTTCGAGTATATTATATAATTAGGAACACTTAAGATCATTTTGGAGGATCGCTTCATGCATAAAAACTACAAAAAGCTGCCGCCATTTCTGACTGCCGCGCTCTGCGCCATGCTGCTTTGTTCCTGCGCTCCTGCTTTACGGGCTCCACAGCCTACAACTGCTGCCCCTTATGAGGAAGAAAGCGGTGCGGACTACGAACAGCTCACAGAAAGCAGTTTAAAGGAACAGCAGCGCTTTGCGGATTTTGAGGAAAATCTGTTTCAGAATGAGATTTCCGCCTCCCGGCTGGACCTGCATTTTCTTTTAAAAAATCCGGAGGCCCGCGGCATTACCGAAACAGACGCGCTGATTGCCCCCATCTCCATGGAAGCTTTTCAGCAGACACGGAAGGACCAGGAAAAACTGCGGAATGAACTTTCCGGTTTCCAGACCTCTCTGCTGACAGAGGACCAGAAGCTTACACTCCGCATTCTGGAAAGCCTGATGAATACCGAGAAAAAGGGTGAGGGCCTGGAGCTTTACAGCCAGCCGCTGGCGCCAACCATCGGTACCCAGGCGCAGCTTCCCATGCTTCTCTGTGAATACACATTCTACACCCGCCAGGATGCAGAGGACTATTTGAACATCCTGGAATACCTGGATACCTTTTACGGACAGATTCTTTCCTTTGAGCAGGAAAAGGCAAGGGCCGGACTGATGATGAGCAACACCTCCATTGACCATGTCATCGAATCCTGCAAAAGCTACCTGCTGGTTCCGGGCAATAATTTTATGATCGACTCTTTCAAAGAACGGTTACGTGCGCTTCCCGATCTGACGGAGGATGCAAAAAAAGAACTCTGCGCCCGCAACGAGGCTGCTCTGGAGGAACATTTTGTTCCTGCATACAAGCTGCTGATCGATGGTCTGGAAAAGCTAAAGAACACTGGCACCAACGAAAAGGGCATGTGCGGATATCCGGATGGAAAAACCTATTACGAGTATCTTGTATACACAGCTACCGGGACCTCGTATCACTCCATCGACGAACTGATGACGGCAACGGCGCAGGAAATTTCCGATAACCTGGAAATTACTTCAAAGCTGTTATCAGAACACCCTGAACTGGAATCCATGCTGGACAGCTACCAGTACCGCCAGACTGAACCCACTGCTATCATGGAAGAATTAAAAGAGCAGACCTTAAAGGACTTTCCTCAGCTTCCGGAATGCAGCTACACCTTAAAGGATGTCCCAAAAGCACTGGAGCTTTCCTTAAGCCCTGCCTTTTATCTGACTTCACCGATCGATGACAGCTCCCAGAATGTCATCTACATCAACAAAAACCCCATCTATGACAACCAGCCCCTCTACAACACCATTGCCCATGAAGGCTATCCGGGGCATCTGTACCAGACTGTCTGGTTTCACAATCACTGCAGCTCCGACCTGAGAAAAATCTTAAGCTTTTCCGGCTATACCGAGGGCTGGGCCGCTTATGTGGAAGCACTCTCCTACCGGTTAGACAACGGACTGGACCCGCTGCTCGGTGAGCTGCTGGAAGCCAACTCCAAAGCCACCCTCGGCATTCACGCCTACCTGGATCTGGCTGTGAATTACCTGGGCTGGGAACGGAAGGATGTGCAGAAATATCTGGCCTCCTATTTCAGTGATCCTGAATCCGTTGTGGATTCCATGTTTGAAACCATGGTAGATAATCCCGCAAACTACCTTTCTTATTTCATCGGCTCTCTGGAAATCTGCAATATGCGGGAAACTGCTGAACTGCAGCTGGGAGATTCCTTTGATGCCACTGCATTCCACACCTTCCTTTTGGATATGGGAAATGCACCTTTTGATGTGATTCAGTCTTACTTTACCACCTGGCTCATGAACCAGAAGATGAGAAAGTAGCATATCTATCTGCAGACAAAGATCCGCCCGGCAGCCTGTGAAGGCTGCCGGGCGGATCTTCTTTTCCTTAGTTTATTTCATGAAGAATTTCTGCAGATCTGCTTCAGTAGTGTCCTCACCGATGGTGATGAGTTCTGTGCCAGTCAGACGTGCAAACATTGCGATATCGTCTCTGGTCAGTGCGGTAGATACGACAGAGTGATGAGCGCCGCCTGCGTAGCACCATGCTGCGGTACCGATCTGGAAGTTCGGTTTGTGGCGGTACATGATTCTTGCTACCGGAAGATTCGGCATCGGTTTCGGCTGTTTTACCAGCTCGATGTCTGCACAGATCAGACGGAAGTGATCGCCCATGTCAACCATGGTTACCTGGATGCCATCGCCGGTCACACCATCGAAGATCAGTCTGGCCGGATCCTCCTTACCGCCGATTCCAAGCGGCAGTACATCAATCTCCGGTTTGGTTGCTGCAAATGCCGGCGGAACCTCCAGCATATGGGATGCAAGCTCAAGCTCCTGGCCCTGGGTTAAATCATAGGTATAATCCTCGATAAAGCCTGTAGCACCATCTTTGCCCTCAGACATCTTCATAAGGACTGCAGATAACGCAGAGATCTTGTAATCACCTTCCGGACCAAAGCCAATGCCCTTTGCCATTAAATTCTGAGCTGCAATACCCGGAAGCTGCTTTAATCCGTGCAGATCCTGGAAGGTATCTGCGAACGCGCCGATACCATTGGCTGCCAGGAATTTCTCCAGGCCAATCTCATATTTAGCCTGCTCACGCACAGAGTCGATGCGGTCAGTCTTCATGGTGTACTTGTCGGTATACTCTTTCATCTTTGCATCAATCTCAGCCTCAGTCACTGCATTGATGATATCTACCAGATCACCCAGGGCAAAGTAATTGCACTCCCAACCGTATTTGATCTGGCTCTCTACGCGGTCACCATCAGTTACAGCTACTTCACGCATGTTGTTGCCGAAGGAAGCAACCTTTAAGGACTTAGAGTAGGAAATTGCCTTTGCAACTGATGCGAACTGACGGATTTTTGCAACAACGTCATCATGTTTGTAGTAACCTGCAACCACCTCGTGCGGGATACCGAGTCTTGCTACGATAAAGCCGTACTCACGGTCACCATGAGCAGACTGGTTTAAGTTCATGAAGTCCATATCAATGCTGTCATACGGAAGCTTCTCATTTGCCTGGGTATGCAGATGCAGAAGCGGTTTTCTCAGCTCCTGAAGGCCTTTGATCCACATCTTGGCCGGGGAGAAGGTATGCATCCAGGTGATCACACCTACACACTCATCATCGCAGGATGCCTGACGCATGGTCTTAATACAGCTCTCAGAGTTGATGATGGTCGGAACCAGCTCCACCTCTGCGATATCTTTTAATTTCTCATTCAAAAATTCTGCCATCTGGCGGCTGTCCTCTGCCACCTGTCTTAAGCACTCGTCTCCATAAAGATCCTGGGAGCCTACTGCAAAGTATAACTTTTTCATGTCAATCTACCTCCTATAAATGTGAATGCTCATCTTATATCACGAACCGAGTTTCCATTGTTAAATGAAACCGGAAACTGGTGCGCGTAGTTCTTTTTCTGCCAGTCCGGATCCTCCATCATACGGAGCAGATTCCGGGCTGTGATCCGTCCCAGATTATACTTGGGATGGATTGCTGACAGGATTTTCAGTTCCGCGTTCTGTTCCGGTCCCGCATCGTCAAACGACACCAGTGAAAGATCCTCCGGCACACGCAGTCCGCGTTCCTTTAAAAAATCCATATAGAAGCCGGCCACCTCATCGTTGTAGAGGATCATGGCCGTGCAGTCCTTGGTCCGGCGGTACATCCGCAGCAGACTTTTTCTGCTTAACTTCTCTTCCATATCCTTGGTGGAATACCACCGGATACAGTCATCGTCAAAATTGATCCCGTAATCCGACAGACATTCGATAAAACCGCGATAGCGCTCAATGCCCTGCATATCATCATACTTAAAAATCCCTCCAATGCGGCGATGTCCATTCTGGATCAGCATCCGGGTCAGTTCATAGCCCGCCCGGGCATCCGACATCTCCACACTGTCAAACTGTTCATTCTGATAATGATTGTGAATGAACAGCGTTGGAATATTCCGTTTCCGGATTTCCTTATAAAGACGCAGATTCGGATTGGGAAAGGTGGACCGAGTTCCCTCAATGATGAGCCCGGCCACATTCCGGTTTAAAAATCCCTTTAAGTATATTTCTTCATCGTTCAGCCGGTTTCTGGTTACGGCCACATCGATCTCAAAGCCTTTTTCCCGGAGCACCGATTCAATTCCCGCATAGACCTGCGGAAACAGATAGTCCGAAAAGTAGCTTAAGATCAGCCCAACATGGGGGCATGCTCCGTCCGCGTCGCTATTTTCATACGATACATAGGTTCCGCTTCCCTTTATCCGGACGATCAGTCCGTCCTTTTCCAGACGATCCAGAGCATTCCGCACCGTCTGTCTGGAATATCCGAACTTTTTCTGAAGGATATGTTCCGATGGGAACTTATCCTGATTCTTGATCACACCGCTGGTGATCAGGGTACGGCCCCAGTTATAAAGCTTCTGGTATTTCAGATTCTGCTGATTCTGACTTCCCACTGTTCTGGGCATATCATCAAACCTCCGATGTGATTCCTTATGCTGTCATTCCCATCGTTTTATTCTTCTCCGTTTTCAGGCCTGCTATTTGATTACCTGCAGGGACTGACGGTCTGCAAATACTGCTACGAATACCAGGAAGACTACACCCTGGATCAGCTGCATGAGCTGTGTAGTAAAGCCCATCATGGTCAGTCCGCTGTTTAATACGATGTAAAGCAGAGAACCTACGATGATGTTTTCAAAGCGTACCTTTGCACCGCCGGAGATTGGCATACCGCCAAGTACCAGTGCGATCAGGATCTGGGTCTCTAACTGGTTACCGCCGGAAGAAGTAACAGAACCAACTTTGATAACGTTGATAAACGCTGCAAAACCGGTAATTGCACCAGCTAAAACGTAGATCCAGAACTTCATGCGGTCGGTGCGGATACCAGAGAACATTGCAGCCTTCTCACCTGCACCGATAGCCTTTAAGTAAGTGCCGAACTTCGTGAAGCGGAACAATACAAATCCAATAACCAGAATCAGTACGGTACACGCAATCTTTAATCCGGTGCTGTCAAAGTTGATCAGCTTTGCAGAACCTGCGACCGGCGCGTTGGTGGTCAGATACTTGATAAATCCACGGAACAGGAACATGGTACAGATCGTAACAATAAAGGATTTGATCTTGCGGTATACATAGAAGTAACCGTTGATTGCTCCGATCACTGCGCCTGCCACGATACCGCCCACAATTGCAAGCGGAATGCTGGTCTTGGAAAGCATACATACTACGATGGATGCAATACCCAAGATAGAGCCCTGAGAGAAATCCAGGCCACCCATGGTCATGATAAAGAATACACCGGTTGCTGCGATCATAGTCACATATACCTGTGACAGTACCAGCGGCAGGTTCTTCATCATTCGGAAATTCGTGAGTACATTAAACAGTAAGAAAATGATAATCAGTCCCGCGATCGGAAGCAGGGCACGGATCATCGACATTTTTGATATTTTTTTGAGCTGCTGCTCCTTCTGGTCTGTGTTTGTCTTAACTTGATTCTCCATTGCTGCCTCCTTATACCATCATCGTAATCAGGCTGTTCTCATCGAGGGCCTCATTACGCTCCAGCTCTCCGCTGGTCCTGCCATCCTTCATGATCATGATGCGGTCGCACATACCAATGAGCTCCATTAACTCCTCGGAAATCATGATGATGGACTTGCCATTCTTTCTCATCTGGTTCATTAACTGGTAGATATCCTGTTTTACCTTGATATCGATGCCTCGGGTCGGACTGTCTAATACAACGATATCAGAGTCTTTACCGATCCATCTTGCCAGAACAACCTTCTGTTTATTACCGCCGGAAAGGTCGGATACAAACTGGTCTACGTTGACCATCTTAACGGACATCTGCTTTGCATATTTGTTTGCAAACTCTTTTAACTTCTTGTCGCTTAACAGATGGCTCTTACCGGCCAGGCTGTCTAAGGACGGAAGGCAGATATTATCACCGATACTCTGGTTTAACACAACAGACTCATTATCACGGTCTTTGGACGTGTAAGCAATGCTGTGTTTAATGGCAGTCGGAATATCATTGATCTGGGTTCCATCTGCCAGTTCTACGATACCGGTACGGTCATAGGAAGCGCCGAAAATAGCTTTTCCGATTTCATGCATACCGGACTCGGACAGACCGCCAAAGCCAAGGATCTCACCCTTGTGCAGGTCAAAGCTTACATCGTGGATCAGGCCTGGAACAGATACATTCTTTACAGAAAGAACCACCTCATCAGAAACCTTCTCTCCGTAATCGGAACGATAATAGTCACCGGTTACCTCACGGCCAACCATGAGACGCTTTAAGTCATCCTCTGTTACGTCTTTGCTCTTTACAGTGTCAATGTAAACACCGTCACGCATGATAGTGATGGTATCAGACTTGTCCAGAATCTCCGGAAGATCATGGGAAATGAAGATGATAGAGTTGCCGCTTTCACGGATCCGGTTCATGTGCTTGTACAGCTCTTCACGTCCCTCCTGAGAAAGAGCGGTGGTGGTCTCATCGATGACTACGATCTTCGGATCAAAGTAGGTTGCCTTTACGATTTCAATCAGCTTACGGTCCTCAAAGTTATACTCATCAATAATGTCTGCTGCCTTGATACGCTCAAAGCCATATTTCTTTAAGAGCTCCGTTGCCTTCTTGTTCATGGCATTGGTGTTCTTGATTCCCATATGTACGAACTGGTCCTCATGACCCAGGAAGATATTCTCTGCCACAGTCAGGCCAGACAGGGTACCAAGCTCCTGCACGATAATGGAGACACCCTCGTTATTTGCCTCAACCTGGTTTTTCGGATGGATCTCTTTTCCATCCAGTACGAAGGTACCGCTTCCGATGCTGTAGATACCGGTCAACATGTTGGTCAGGGTTGATTTACCGGAACCATTCTCACCGATCAGCGCATGTACCTCGCCTTTGTTTACGTTAAATGAAACATTCTGAACCGCCTTCGTGATACCGAAGGACTTGCAAAGATTTTTTACCTCTAACCTTACTTCGCTCATTGCATTTCCTCCCTATGATCTACTTGACGATCTCGCCTTTTGTTACTTTGGTGGTTACCGTAATGATGATCAGCAGCGCAAGGCCGGTGATAACATCCTGGATTGCGGTCGGAGCACCCATGGCGATGAATCCGAAGAAGATGATGTTGATGACAAACTCACCGATCACAATTGCCTGTAACGGCATACCGTATTTCTTGAATGCAAGTCCAAAGAAGCAGCCCATGGTCGGAACGAAGTTACGGCTCATGGAGGCCATTCCGGTTACTGCTACCATGGAAGAACCATAGCTGATGGTCAGGACTGCCATGACGCCAAGGAAGGCGCCACTTAAGATGAATGCCAGAACCTTATATTTATCTACGTTGATACCCATATTCTTGGCTACAAACTCGTTGCTGCCGATCGCGTAGGTGTATGTACCGATCTTGGTGTAATTTAAAAAGATGTAAGCAATCACGCATGCTAACACTGCCAGGATAATGTTGCCCGGCATCTGGCCAAAGGCACGCAGGTTAGACGGAAGCGTCTGCTCCACACCGCCTGCGATATAGTTCGCAACAGACTCATAGATCAGCGCAAGACCCGTGGTTACGATCATAGACGGAATATGAAGCTTAACATAGAAAACGCCGTTCAACAGACCAACGATGGAACCGGTCACGATACTTCCGATGATGAGTCCGGCATAGCCCATTCCGAATCTTGATGCGAACACGCAGCCAACGATTGCGGAAAGCATGATGTTTGCACCAATAGAGAAATCAAACATTCCCATAACCATGACGAAATAGAAGCCAACTGCACCGACTGTGGCGATCAGGCTGGCCTGGAAATAGCTCAGCATGTTAGCCGGTGAACCAAAGTTGCTAGGTGTCAGGATCTTAAAAATCAGCCAGGAAAGCACTACCAGACCAAACAGGATCAGATAGCCCCTCGCAGTTCCCGAAAGCTTTTTCTTTCCGGGTGTGTCAACAACAGAAGTACCCATATTCTTTACCTCATTCTTATTTCATACTAAGACATGACGGCCGGCATCGCCGCGCGATACCGGCCGTCTCAAGCTACTCAGCCCAAATCATCTTTTGTAAATTATTTACCAGCTCTTGCTGCTGCATCTTCGATGGAGATCTTGGATGCTGCCTCTTTCAGGCCCTCAAGATCCAGCTCAGACATCTCAACCAGTTCCTCATCGGTGTAAGGAAGCTGATCTACAAAGTACTGCTCGTAAGCTTTGTAGTCATCTGCGGAAGATACATACAGGTACGGGAACGGAACGTCCTCGAACTTGCCTTCAAATCCGCTGTAGTTGCCCTTGATTGCGTTGTATACCATCATGAAAGCGATAAGCGGGTCGCAGTAATGTCCGCCAGACTGGCCAGCCATGGAACCGTTCTCAAGTCTCTCTCCAAGATCCGGAAGGAAGTCGGTGGAAACAATGTCGATATCCTGAACTTTGCCTGCACGCTCAACTGCTGCGATAGCGCCCTGAAGCGGATCACCGCCGCCGCCTGCCGGGATCAGTGCGTCAAGAGTCGGATCTGCTGACATCAGAGCCTCTGCTGCCTTGGAACCACCCTCAGAAGAAGTACCAGCGTACTGCGGCTCAGACAGCTTAGCCTGATCATCCGGATGCTCTTTGTTCCAGTTCTCAACGCCAGCTTTGTAGCCTTCCCATCTGCCTAACCAGGTAGCATCACCCTGCTCCCAGCCGATCAGACCGATGTTTCTGTCACCCTTGTCCAGAAGAATCTGAACCAGCTTCTCGCCGTTCTCCGGCTCATTCTCATGAACTGCTCCGATGTAGTACGGAGACTGGGTTGCCATGTCGTAGATATCTGCGCTGTTATCCTTGCTGATCACACGGAAGAACTGTGCCAGATAAACCTTATTGTCATTTGCAGTCTTGATTGCAGAAGTCATCTCAGTATCAGAAGAGTTACAGATAATGATGCCCTGGCATCCTGCTGCAGCAAGCTGCTCTACAGAAGCGGTAACCTTCTCAGATACATGGCCCTGGTCAACATACTGAACCTGTACACCTAAAGCCTTTGCCGCCTCATCCAGAATCAGTTTACACTGGGAACCAAGAACATCGGTAGAAGACCAGATGGAAACACCGATCTTAATATCCTTGTTGTCGATACCGGAAGCTGCTGCCTCGGTGGTCTCTGCGCCGCCCTCTGCCTTGGAGTCAGCTGCCGGGGCTGCTGTGGTTGCGCTGGATGCTGCACCACCGCCGCATGCGGTCAGGCTTGCCAGCATCGCTGCTGCTGTCACGGTTGCCGTTGCTTTTTTGAAGACTTTCTTCATTTTGATTCCTCCCAACATATTTTTAATTGTTTTCAACAACTATCATGGCTTTATTATACGTTTTGACAGCAAATTGCGCAATATAATACAAGACATTTTTTCTTAAAAGTTGTATTTTTCACTATGCAAAACCATCTAAAAGTTGTCATAATATCCGATATTTTTTATCACAATCATACATGTTGCATCATTTTTCATCGGTATCTTGCATCGTTTTTTGTGTATTTCTGTCAATATACGCGTGAATTCTTTAACGTTCCAGATTCTTTCTAAATACAACTTTGAGGTTTTAGAAAAGCTGTATGGTTTTAGATGTCTGAACAATCCGTGCAAAAAAGAGACCAGCATTGCACACTGTGCTGCCGGTCTCCGGTTTATTTTCTGTATTATTTTCCCGCATCTGCAAAGCTCAGGCCCTCTGCCAGAGTCTGTCCTCCTGCCTTGATGGTGATGGTTTCTGTATCCATGTTCTCGCAGAAGGTGTTTGCCACTGCCTGAAGAACCTTTTCCTGATTTTCAGACGGGAACTGGCTTAATTCCAGGGTTGCTTTCTCTGCCATGGTAGTATCCGCGCTCACACCCGGACCTGCCTCCTGACTTGCAGCACTTCCCTCGGTGGTGAAGCTGACTGCCTTGGTTCCGTCATCCAGCACTCCGTACTGGACAAGAAGATCTACCAGGCTCTGCGCGTCCAGAGTCTCTACTGAGTCCATGCTTCCCTCAATCTTGCTTCCATCTTCGCTGACACTGTATATAGATACCATCTTAAGATCCGGTGCATCCTGATCAACCGGTCTGCCTGTCACCACACCCGGACCTGCATCCGCAGTAGACTCAACTACTTCTTCCTGCTGCGGTTCTTTCACCTCGCCGGTTTTATTTTTCTCGGTGGTCGGGGTACATGCTGCTAATGATAAGATCATCATGGCTCCCAGTAAGCCCATGACTAATTTCTTCATGATGATAAAGCCTCCTTGTATATTATCCTTTTGCCTTGCGGAACCAGAGATTCAGTTTTGCAAGTGCCTTGACAAGGCTTTCGGTCTCGTCGGGAGTCAGATCCTGTAAAATTGCCTCAATCATATCGTGGTGGAACTGTTTGTGATGCTCATAGGCATGCCTTCCTTTTTCGGACAGCGAAATATAGACTACACGCCGGTCTTCTTTTCCTCGTTCCCGGGTCACGTAGCCCTTCTTTACCAGACTGTTCATGGCTATGGTCAGGGTTCCCACCGTCACAGACAGCTCTTTGGCAATCATAGACATATTCTTGGGTTCTCCTGTGCCAATGGCCTGGATCACATGCACATCGTTATTTGTAATATCCTGGAATTCCTGCGTGATGATGGCCTGCTCCTCTAAGTCCATCACATCACGAAACAGCTTTACCAGGGCATCGTTTAATGTCGCGTAAGTATCCACTTTTCTCCCTCACTGCACGCGAAGCCTGTCGCTCCGCTCTTGATTATACATGATTTGACCACTTTCGACAACCGAGTTTTTCTTACGAGATTGTGAAAGATTTGTGATTTTTGTTACAAACTTCCAGGCTTTGTGATTTTCTTCCATCACTTTCCTGTAATCCAGATACTGGCCGCGATCCCGGCCCCCGTAGCGATCAGTGCCCCGGGCACGGTATAACGGGTGCGGCGCACCTGTACACTGCCAAAATAAATACTGAGGCAATAAAAGACCGTCTCTGTGCTGCTCATCAGGACCGATGCCGCCATGCCAACGCGGCTGTCCGGCCCGTACTGTCGAAACAGATCCAGCAAAAGCCCGGTAGCAGCCGAGTTAGAAACAAGACGCACCAGCGTGATGGGAACCAGTTCGCGCGGAATATGAAATATCCCTGCAGCCCCAGCGCAGATGCCAGTCATTGTATCCAAAAGCCCAGAGGCCCGCACCACGCCTACTGCCGTGACCAGACCGATCAGTGTTGGCAGAATATCTGCCACTGTTTTCATGCCGCTTTTTGCACCGTCCAGGAAATCATCAAATATGGGACGGCGCGAAATCAGGCCGAAAGCAATCACATAGCTGATGACAAAGGGAAGAAGGATTTTGGAAAGCCACAGAATCATAAATGAGCTGCCCTCCTGTTTTTCCAGTCCATAACCTTACAGAAAATCACCGCCGCCAGCGTGGAAATGGCCGTAGCCGCCAGCGCAGGTCCCAGCACCGCCTCCGGCTGTCTGGATCCGTACTGGCTCCGGTAAGCAACCAGCGTCACCGGAATCAGCTGCAGGGACGAAATATTCAGTATCATAAACGTACACATGGATGGGGTGGCCACGGGCTCCTCATCCCGGGCCGTCGGGATGTCCTTCGCCATCTCCTGCATGGCCTTTAACCCCGCAGGTGTAGCCGCCATGCCAAGTCCAAGCATATTAGCAATGATATTCACCGCAATCGGTTCCCTGGCCGGATGATCCCTCTCAAGTTCCGGAAACAAAAAATCCAGTACGGGTGCCATACAGCCGGTAAGCCATCTCACCAGTCCTGCCCGGCTTCCGATTTCCATAATTCCACACCAGAACGACAGAATTCCGAGCATGGTAAGACCCAGGCTCACGGATTCTTTTGCAGAGTCCAGAAGAGCCTGGGTCACTTCGTTCCATGTTCCATTACATGCACCCCAAAGCATTCCGGCCAAGAGCATTCCGCCCCACAGATAATTCAGCAATACCGGTCACTTCCTGTTCTGATCATGCTGCCGTGCCGGATCATACGAGCCGTGCGCAGCATCATTTGCTTTCAATCTATGGGAGTTTCAACTCCTTTATGCCATACCGGAAACACTTTTCTTTTGCCATACAGCGTTTTCGCCTTTTATACAGTCAGGCTGTGTACCACAGGCTCCTCCTATTACACTGTTCCAACCAGATCCTGCACCACAGCCTCCACCGTCTCGATCTTATCGGCACGGTAAGCATTACTGCCGCAGAACAGCAGGGCATCATTCAGCGCTCCCTCTGCCGCATTGGACAGAGCTTTGGTAATGCAGTACGGGATATTAGCCGGATCACAATGCTCCAGACACTGGTAACAGTGGCTGATCTTTGCTTTTTCCCCACGCTCTTTCATGGCCGTGATCTTCTCCAGGAACGGATTTACAATGGCACGCCCAGGCATGCCTACCGGACTCTGGGTGATGACAATATCTTCTGCCTTCGCGTTGATGTAGGCCTGCTTGTAGCTCTCCGGTGCGTCACACTCCTCAGTGGTGACAAAACGGGTTGCCACCTGCACGGCGTCCGCGCCAAGCTCCATGGCATGCTCCACATCCTCCCGGGTGTAAATACCGCCTGCGATGGCTACCGGAATATGTTTCTGGTACTTCTCCTCAAACTGTTTTACCACCTTCATGATACTGCGGATTTCTTCATCATACAGATCCTGATGGTAGGTATGCGGCACATCCTTTGTGTCTGCGCCGTAGCGGCTCAGATCCTCTCTGGAAAAGCCCAGATGACCACCTGCCAGCGGCCCCTCGATCACCAGAAGATCCGGAATACGCTTATACTTGCGGTCCCACATTTTGCAAATCACCATAGCGGATTTTGCAGTGGACACAATAGGTGCTATTTTCGTCTTTGCCCCTTCCACAAGCTCTGGCAGAGAAACCGGAAGTCCGGCTCCGGAAATAATAATATCCGCTCCGGCCTTCACGGCCTCCTTCACATACTGTGCGTAGTTGCGGGTTGCCACCATAATATTAAATCCGATAATACCCTTCGGCGCGATCTCCCGTGCTTTCTTCAGTTCCTCACCAATGGCACGCAGATTTGCCTCCATGGGTGCCTTTAAAAACTCCGGATCCTTAAATCCGATCTGCGCGGTGGAAATGATACCAATACCACCTGCTTTCGCTACTGCTCCTGCCAGGGAGTGCAGGCTGATGCCTACTCCCATCCCCCCCTGAATGATGGGATATTTTGCTGTAAGATCACCGATTTTTAACGCTTTCATTATACTCATATGCTTCTCCTTAAGCCGGCAGCAGCATTCTGCCGCACAGATTCTCGTCATTTTCTGCGTCAATCCGCCACTGCAGCCATTTACATATTCCGGAATCTCTGGTAACGGGATTCGCGGATCTCTTCCTTGGTTTTGCCTCCATACCGCTCAAAAAATGCGGTCATGCTCTGTCTGATATACTCTGCCAGTACCGGCATAGTCTCAATGGTTGCAGGCTCCTGCTCCGGGATCACTTGCTCGATCAGGCCGCGCTCATAAAGATCTGCTGCCGTAATCTTCATAACCCTGGCTGCGTCCGGTGCCTTCTTGCTGTCCTTCCACAGGATGGACGCAAAGCCCTCCGGAGAAAGAATGGAATAAATGGCATTTTCCAGCATCCATACTTCATTGGCCACCGCCATAGCCAGTGCACCGCCGCTTCCGCCTTCTCCTATCACGATTGAAAGGACCGGAACGGTCAATGCCGCCATCTCAAAAAGGTTGCGGGCAATGGCTTCACCCTGTCCGCGCTCCTCAGCCTCGATGCCGCAGAACGCGCCAGGTGTGTCTACAAAACAGATCACCGGTCTGCCAAAGATTTCAGCCTGCTTCATCAGGCGCAGCGCCTTGCGGTATCCGTCCGGGGACGGCATGCCAAAATTCCGGTGAATATTTTCCTTGGTGGTGCGGCCCTTCTGCTGGCCGATCACCGTTACCGGCATACCGCGGAAAGTGGCAATGCCACCGATGATAGCTCCATCATCGCTGAAATAACGGTCACCATGGAATTCCATAAAATCATCAAACAGCGCGTGAATGTAATCCAGTGCCACCGGACGGGCTGCGCTTCTGGAAAGCTGCACGGTATCCCAGGCATTTTTTCCACTCTTTTTCTGTTTTTTCAGATAGTTTTCCACAGACACTGCCGGTTCTGCCTGCACATGCTGTGGATTCACAGTCATTTCCTGTTTCTTGTGCATCCGCAAAATATCTGCCAGAACATCCCTCTGGTTTTCCCGGTCTACGATCTTATCCACAAAACCATGTTCCAGTAAGAACTCTGCTCTCTGGAAGCCCTCCGGAAGCTTCTGCCCAATGGTCTGCTGAATGACACGCGGCCCTGCAAATCCAATCAGAGCATTGGGTTCTGCCAGGATGATATCGCCTAACATGGCAAAGCTTGCTGTCACGCCCCCCGTAGTCGGATCTGTCAGGACGCTGACAAAAAGCTGTCCTGCCTCATGATGCTTTTCCAGTGCAGCAGAAGTTTTGGCCATCTGCATCAGGGAAACAATGCCCTCCTGCATTCTCGCGCCGCCTGAGCAGGCAAAAATAATGACAGGAAGTTTTTCCTCGGTAGCACGCTCAACCATGCGGGTAATCTTCTCGCCCACCACATGTCCCATACTGCTCATAATGAACCGGGCATCACAGATACCAATGGCAGTCTCAAAGCCCTTGATAGTTCCCTTGCCGGTTACGATAGCTTCCTGGAGTCCGGTCTTTTCCTGTGCTGCCTGGACCTTCTTCTCGTATCCCGGGAAATCTAATGGATTGGAAAACTCCATTTCCTTATTCCATTCTTCAAAGCTGCCCTCATCCAGCAGCATCTCAATGCGGCGGTACGCATGCACACGGAAATATCCGCCGCACTTCGGACAGACATACAGATTGTTGCGCACATCTTCCACATAGATCGGCTGACCGCACTTATTACACTTTCTCCAGAGTCCCTCTGGGATGTTCGGCTCTTCTTCGCTCTTAGCCTTACGGTGAGTGTCAATCATGGTATATGTCTTTTTAAACATATTTTTAAACATACAGGATTCTCCTTAATAGGCGTAAGACACAGGAAAAAACTTCCCTGTGCCTTATTACATTACTTACAGTATTCCGGGAACTGATCCGGGATAAATCCGGTATCAATTTTATGGCCGTCCTGATAAACCGGATTGCTTAAGATCTCAAACTGAAAATCCAGATTGGTATCGATGCCTTCAATGATCAGCTCGCCCAGCGCACTTCTCATCTTCGCAATGGCCTCTGCACGGTCTTTTCCGTGTACGATCAGCTTCATCAGCATGGAATCATAGTTGGCCGGAACCTTATACTCATTGTAAATGTGTGTGTCCACACGAACTCCGTTGCCTCCCGGAATGTGAATGTTGGTAATCTTTCCCGGACACGGCATGAAATTCTTTGCCGGATTCTCTGCGTTGATGCGGCACTCAATAGCATGACCCTGGATATGGATATCCTTCTGGGTCACACTTAATTTCTCTCCTGCTGCCACACGGATCTGTTCTTTGATCAGATCCAGACCGCTTACCAGCTCCGTTACCGGATGCTCCACCTGGATCCGGGTGTTCATTTCCATGAAGTAGAAGTTTTTATTCTTATCTAACAGAAACTCGATGGTTCCCGCATTTTCATAGCCAACGGCCTTTGCCGCCTTTACAGCAGTCTCGCCCATCTTTTTGCGAAGCTCCTCCGAGATTGCGATGGACGGAGACTCCTCCAGCACCTTCTGGTGGCGCCGCTGAATGGAGCAGTCACGCTCGCCTAAGTGAACAACATTGCCATACTTATCCGCCATGATCTGGAACTCAATATGACGCGGGTTCTCTACGAAACGCTCCAGGTACATGGTGTCATCGGAAAAGCCCTTCACGGACTCCATCTGCGCATTCTGGAAGTTGGCTTCAAAGTCTTCCTCACTCCAGGAAACGCGCATACCCTTACCGCCTCCGCCGGAGGAGGCCTTGATCATAACAGGAAAACCAATCTCCTTTGCCATCTTCAGAGCCTCTTCTACCGTGTAAACCGGCTCCTTGCTGCCCGGAACGACCGGAACTCCGGCCTCCACCATAGTCTTTCTGGCTGCAGATTTATTGCCCATCTTATTGATGATCTCCGCAGACGGACCAATGAACGCGATGCTGCACTTCTGGCACAGCTCCGCAAAGCGCGCGTTTTCGGAAAGGAATCCGAATCCCGGATGAATAGCTTCTGCCTTCATGGCTACGGTAGCTGCCAGAATACGCTCCATATTCAGGTAACTCTGATTTGACGGTGCCGGTCCGATACAGATGGCCTCATCTGCCAGAAGGGTGTGCAGACTATCGCGGTCTGCCTCCGAGTAAACTGCCACGGTCTTAATTCCCATCTCGCGGCAGGCCCGGATAATTCTTACCGCAATCTCGCCGCGGTTCGCGATTAAGATTTTATCAAACATTCCCGTACCTCAACTCTGCGTTTCCGCGGCCTTACTGGATCGCAAAGGTCAACTCTGCTGATACCGCGATCTTTCCTTCTGCATTGGTCGCAACAGCCTTGCCAACACCGATCGGGCCTTTGCGCTTAATGATTTCGCACTCCAGCTTCAGACGGTCTCCCGGCAGCACCATCTGTTTGAATTTTGCGTTGTTGATGGAACCGAAGAACGCGGTCTTGCCCTTATTCTCCGGCAGGCTTAAGATAGCTACCGCTCCAACCTGTGCCAGCGCCTCGATCATCAGCACTCCCGGCATAACCGGCTGTCCCGGAAAATGACCGTTGAACTGCGGCTCATTAAAGGTAATTGATTTGTAGCCAACCGCGCGTACGCCCGGCTCCAGCTCATCGATAAAATCAATCAGCAGAAACGGATGTCTGTGCGGAATGATCTCCTGGATTTCTTTGATTCCCAGTCTCATAATATACCTCCTATCGGATGCGGAACAGCGGCTGTCCGTACTCTACCACGTCTTCGTTGTTCACCAGGACTGCCTCTACCACACCGTCATATTCACTCTCGATCTCGTTCATCAGCTTCATGGCCTCAATAATACCAAGAACCTGACCTTTCTTTACGGTATCGCCTTCCTTTACGAATGCCTCTGCCTCCGGAGAAGCGGAAGAATAGAAGGTTCCTACAAGCGGAGAAGTCACAACCTTATCAGAACCAATATCCAGGGTACTCTCCTTTTTCTCTTCAGCTGCCTTTTCCGGTGCCTCAGATACCGCAGCCGGAGCGGCTGCCATCTGCATCGGCATTGTGCCCATCATCGGAGCGGCCGGCTGGGAAATCACAACCGGAGCAACCGGAGCCTGTGCTACGTTTTTCTTCTTCTTTTTCTTGAGCACCAGTTTCTGGTCACCCTCTTCATATACAAAACTGGTCAGGCCGTTATCGGAAACAGCCTGGATCAGTGTTACGATCTCATCAATCGTCATGGTCTACCTCCTGAAGCCTTACGCCTCGAATTTCTTTACCAGCAGGGTTGCATTGTGTCCGCCAAAGCCCAGGGAATTGGAGATTGCACAGTTTACATCCATCTGCACGCCCTCACCCTTACAGTAATCCAGATCGCACTCCGGATCATCCTTCTCCAGGCCTGCGGTTGCGTGAACATAGCCCTCCTGAATGGACTTTACACAGGTGATAAACTCCACACCGCCTGCAGCACCTAAAAGATGTCCGATCATGGACTTGGTGGAGTTGATCTTAGTCTTGTATGCGTGATCACCAAGCACGATCTTAATGGCCTTGGTCTCAAATAAATCATTATGATGGGTACTGGTACCGTGGGCGTTGATGTAGTCTACATCCTCTGGCTTCATGCCAGCGTCTGCGATAGCCATCTCCATGGCTTTTGCCGCACCGCTTCCGTCCTCAGCCGGAGAAGTGATGTGGTAAGCGTCACCGGTTGCACCATAGCCGGCCAGCTCAGCATAAATCTTGGCACCTCTTGCCTGCGCGTGCTCTAAAGACTCTAATACAACGACACCTGCACCCTCACCCATGATAAAACCGCTTCGCTCTGCATCAAACGGAATTGATGCCCGGGCCGGATCATCTGTGGTGTTCAATGCAGTCAGGGAGGTAAATCCAGCCACGCCGATCGGAGTAATGCTTGCCTCTGCGCCGCCTGCTACCATCACGTCGGCATCACCATACTGGATGGTACGGAATGCCTCACCAATTGAGTGGGTACCGGTTGCACACGCGGTTACTACATTGATGCATTTGCCCTTCATGCCAAACTGGATGGAAACGTTTCCTGCTGCCATATTGCTGATCATCAGCGGAACCAGAAGCGGATTTACACGGCCCGGTCCTTTTTCCAGAAGCTTTTTGTACTCACGCTCAACGGACTGCAGGCTTCCGATACCGGAACCAATGCTTACGCCCACACGGAACGGATCTTCCTGGCTCATATCAAGATCTGCATCCTCAACAGCCTGTCTGGTTGCAGCTACTGCGAACTGGCAGAACTGCTCCATTCTCTTTGCTGCCTTCGGATCCATGAACTGCTTCGGATCGAAATCCTTAACCTCTGCTGCCAGCTTTGCCTTGTAATCTGTCGTGTCAAAATAGGTGATCGGTGCAATACCGACTTTCTTTTCTTTTAAACCATTCCAGAATTCTTCTACGCTATTGCCGATCGGGGTGATGGCACCCATGCCGGTTACTACTACTCGTCTGCTCATATCTGTTCTCCTGTGATTTTTCTTTCAACACATGCGGCGCTATCTTCAGATCTGACTTTGTCACCGCCGTTTGCCTGCTTACGTTACATGGCCATTCCGCCGTCTACACAGATAACCTGTCCTGTAATGTACTTTGCTTCGTCAGATGCTAAAAATGCTACCAGATTTGCTACATCCGCAGTCTCGCCGAATGCTCTCATTGGAATCTGTGCACTGATATTTTCCTTGATAGTATCAGACAGCACCTCGGTCATATCGGTCTTGATAAATCCCGGGGCCACTGCATTGCAGGTGATGCCGCGGCTTGCCATCTCTCTTGCCACTGCCTTGGTCATGCCGATCACGCCCGCCTTGGAAGCACTGTAATTTACCTGTCCTGCATTTCCCATGACGCCGGATACAGAAGAAATATTTACAATATGTCCGCTCTTCTGCTTTAACATCTGACGGGAAATGTGCTTGATGCAATTGAAAGCGCCCTTTAAGTTGGTATTTAACACTGCATCAAAATCTTCCTCGCTCATCTTCATCAGCAGATTGTCCCGGGTAATCCCGGCGTTGTTCACCAGAATATCCACACGGCCGTAGGTCTTTACCACATATGCCATCATCTCAGCTGCCTTGTCATAGTCCGACACGTTGCACTGCAGGGCCTCAGCCTTTCCACCCAGTGCCTCGATCTCTTTTACCGTCTCCTCAGCCTTTTCTGCAGAACCGTTATAATTAACAACAACGGTTGCTCCCTTTGCTGCCAGAGTCTTTGCGATTTCTTTGCCGATGCCGCGGCTCGCGCCGGTCACCACTGCGATTTTTCCAGTTAACATTTATTTCAGTTCCTCCACGACTTTCGCCACGTCATCCAGTTTCTCTATATTAAGAACCTTTACGGTTCTGTCGATCTTTCTCATAAATCCGCTCAGGGTTTTTCCCGGTCCGATTTCCACGAAGGTATCCACGCCGTCAGCCAGCATGGTGCGGACACTCTGCTCCCATCTGACAGAGGAAGAAACCTGCTTTGTCAGAAGCGGTTTTACCTCTGCCGCATCCGTTACATACTGCGCAGTCACATTGGCTACATACGGGATCTGCGGGGTATGCACCTCCACCTGCTCCAGTACCTCGCCAAGCTTCTCGCCTGCACCGGTCAGCATGCGGGAATGGAACGGTCCGCTTACATTTAACATAATGGTGCGCTTTGCACCGGCTTCCTTTAACTTTTCACAGGCAGTTTCCACTGCCTCTTTCTTTCCGGAAATCACAATCTGTCCCGGGCAGTTATAATTTGCGATCTGCACGCCTTCAATATCTGCAATCGTCTCCTCTATAACAGCCGCATCCATAGCCAGAACAGCCGCCATAGCGCCCTGCCCTGCCGGAACGGCCTGTTGCATCAGGATTCCTCTCTGTCTCACGGTTGCAATAGCATCTTTCTCGCTTATAACACCGGCAGCATAGAGTGCGCAATATTCACCCAGGCTTAAGCCCGCAGTCACATCCGGCTTTACCCCCTGTGCTTCCAATACCTTTGTCATGGCAATGCTGGTGGTCACCATCGCTGCCTGGGTATACTCAGTGATATCCAGACGGTCATTCTCCGTAAAGCAAAGCTCCGGAACGGAGAATCCCAGGATATCGGTTGCCAGGTCGAAGGTTTCTTTTCCTTCCTTTGTCTGCTCATAGAAATCCTGTCCCATGCCGCATACCTGCGCGCCCTGTCCCGGGTAAATAAATGCGATCTTACTCATCACTCTTGCTCCTTTTTCTCTCTTACTTGCGGCCCAGAAGTGTCTCTGCCTGTGCCATCATCTCATCAATCATTTCCTTGCAGGTCTGCTCTTTGGAAACCATTCCTGCAATCTGTCCTGCCATCACGGTTCCGTTGGTAACATCACCTTCCTGAACCGCCTTGCGAAGCGTTCCGAGGGTCAGGTACTCCAGCTCCTCAAAGCTCTTGCCCTCATTCTCCAGCTTCACATACTCTCTGGTCATCTGATTTCTTAAGCAGCGTACCGGATGTCCGTGGGTGCGTCCGGTTACGGTAGAATCAATATCTTTTGCCTTTAAGACACGGTCTTTGTAATTCTGGTGTACGGTGCATTCCTTTGCAACCAGGAAGCGGGTTCCCATCTGAACTGCCTCTGCGCCCAGCATGAACGCTGCCGCGATACCGCGTCCGTCACCGATACCGCCTGCCGCGATAACCGGAATGGAAACAGCGTCCACAACCTGTGGAACCAGGGTCATGGTAGTTGCTTCACCGATGTGTCCGCCGGACTCAGTTCCCTCTGCCACAACAGCGTCTGCGCCGTAGCGCTCCATTCTCTTTGCAAGAGCTACGGAAGCTACAACCGGGATTACCTTAATGCCTGCTGCCTTCCACATCTCCATATATTTTTCCGGGTTTCCGGCACCGGTGGTTACAACCTTTACGCCTTCCTCCACGATCACCTTGGCCACCTCATCGGCGTACGGGCTCATCAGCATAACGTTTACGCCAAATGGCTTGTCGGTCACCGCCTTTACCTCACGGATGTAATTGCGGATTACCTCTGCCGGAGCGTTTGCTCCGCCGATCAGGCCCAGGCCGCCTGCCGCAGATACTGCCGCTGCCAGATGGCTCTCTGCCACCCATGCCATACCGCCCTGAATGATCGGATATTCAATGCCTAAGAGTTCTGTAATTCTCGTTTTCATCTGACTCCTCCAACTTCCTGCTTTCCATCAGGCTTGTGCTCAGAACTTGTGTTCCAGACGCAAGCCTGATGTGCTGTCTAAAAAAGGGTGCAGGGCTTACGCCTCTACACCTTTCTCCTTCAGGTAATTCATAACATCGCCAACAGTCAGCAGGTTCTGCAGATCATCAGATGGGATCTCTACAGAGTACTCATCCTCCAGGGCCATAACCAACTCAAACAGATCCAGGGAGTCAGCACCTAAATCCTCTTTAAAAGAAGAAGCCTCGGTGATGCTGTCTGCATCTACGCTTAACTGGTCTGCAATGATTTCTTTCATTTTCTCTAACATAATTTTGATCTCCTTTGATATGAAATATTTTCTTTTATAATTTGAAGGAAGCGGCGTTTCATCCGCATTCCATACTACCAGGTTAACAGGACAGCTCCCCAGGTAAGGCCGCCTCCAAAGCCTGCCAGCACCAGTTTGTCACCCCGGCTTAGCTTTCCTTCCCGGTTTAACTGGTCTAACAGGATCGGCACTGTAGCGCCGGAAGTGTTTCCATACTTGTCAATGTTCATCGGCACCTTGTCAAGAGGCTGCTTTAACCGCTTGGCTACTGCCTCGCAGATCCGGTAATTAGCCTGGTGCAGGACAAAATACTTAATAGCCCCAATCTCTGTTTTGCTCTCGGAAAGCACCTGGTTAATGCATTCCGGAACCTTCTTTACCGCAAACTTGAATACCTCCTGCCCATTCATATAGATATATCCCAGCTCCGGAGTTTTCCCGTTCAGGAAATTTCCCTCACTGCGGGCCAGACAGGAAAGCACCATGCCTCTGGCTCCATCAGAACCCATAACCGTATGAATGATACCGTCTTTTTCATCTGCCTGAATGACTGCCGCTCCGGCACCATCTCCAAATAAAACACAGGTTGCCCGGTCACTCCAGTCAGTCAGCTTACTCAGACAATCCGCGCCGATGATGAGCCCGGTCCGATATACACCGGCCTGGATAAACGCCTGGGCGGTGCTGAGCGCGATTTCAAATCCGGAACATGCCGCGCTGATATCAAACGCCATAGCATGAACCGCTCCGATGGCCGCCTGCACTTCACAGGCTCCGTTCGGGAAACAGTGATCCGGTGAGGATGTCGCAAGCAAAATAAAATCAACTTCCTCTGCCGATACGTTTGCGTTCTTTAGAGCACGCTCTGCCGCTCTGGCGGCCAGCACACTGGTGCCTTCCGTCTCCGCGATACGGCGCTCATGGATTCCTGTGCGGGTGACGATCCACTCGTCACTGGTCTCTACAACCTCTGCCAATTCTTCATTCGTCACAATCCGTTCCGGAACATAAGAACCGGTTCCAATAATTCTGCCTGTCATGCTCGTACCTGTTTCCTCTTCAAATTCGTGCTAAACTCTGTCATAACCATCTGAATTTTATTTTTATTTTCAAATGTTTTGATATTCAAAGTATTTTGACGTTCTTATCTTATATAATAAAAAGAGTTTTGTCAAGCAATATTCCCAACAAAACTCTTCTGTAAGCCAATCTTTTATTTTGTTTCGATCTGCTCATCTTTTAAAAGACGCATCATCAAAACCACCACATGCTTGCGGTCCTTGTTCAGTGCCTCCCATTCGCATACCGGAAAATCTTTGGCGGTATGCTCTTCCGGGGTGTCTTCTACCAGGCTTAAAAATTCCGAACATTTCATGCCAAACGCTTTGCTGATCTTTGTCAATGTGTCAATGCTGACGGTACTCCGCTTGTTAAACATAGTTGTCAGAGTTGACTGTTTGATTCCACTTAACTGAGAAAGCCGGTATCGGCTGTAACCCCTCTGCTTCATCAACTCTTCGATTTTCGCCAGCAGCCTTTCGTTTTCCATGATGTCATATCTCCTTCTCCTTTGAATACCTCTATCTTATTGGATTTCAGAGACATGCCATAGATTTAATATTTTGATAATATAAGGCGATATTTTGGCATATTTTGCCAGTCAGTTATTGTTCTTTCTGCTCTGTCAGCATGCGGTACACGTCCCTCTTTGCGATTCCACGGTCCTTCGCCACCAGCTTCATAGCCTCTTTCCGGTCAATGCCCTGGTTTAAATAGAGATCCATATGCTCCTCCAGGCTCATCTCCTCCCAGGATTTCTGCTGCTCCGCTTTCAGTTCGCCAATGCTCTTTCCCTCAATGACAATAACGCACTCCCCTTTTGGTTCTTCGGTTCCATAACGCTCCAGCGCATCTGCGAAGGTAGTCCGGTAAGCCTCCTCATATTTTTTCGTCAGTTCCCGGCAAATGGTAATGCAGCGGTCTGCTCCCAGTGCATCAGAAAGCTCCTGCAGCGTCCGTACCAGATGATGAGGCGCCTCATACACGATCATCGTGCGGGTTTCCGTTTTTAACTCCTCCAGGATCCACTGACGCTCCTTTTTATCAACCGGCAGAAAGGCCTCAAAACAAAACCGCCTTGTCGCCAGGCCGGATATAGTCAGCGCCGTAATACAGGCTGCCGGTCCCGGAAGGGATGTCACCTCAATGCCTGCTTCATAGCACTGTTTCACCAGTTCCTCTCCCGGATCAGAAATCCCCGGCGTACCAGCATCGGTCACCAGCGCAATGTTCACGCCCTGGCGCATCTGCTCCACCAGATACCGTGCCTTATCAATCTTGTTGTATTCATGATAGCTCGTCATCGGAGTCTTTATCCCGAAATGGTTCAGCAGCTTAATACTGTGTCTGGTATCCTCTGCCGCAATCAGGTCTGCTTCCTTTAAAGTATTAAGTACCCGCAGGGTAATATCATCCAGATTACCGATGGGTGTCGCGCAAAGATATAATTTCCCTGCTGCTTTTGCCTGCTCCGCCATAATTTCCTCCTGCTATTTGCAAAATCTGCTCCCGGAACCACTAAAATAACATTCCGTATGCCTTTTAATATCCGTAAACATCGTAAATTTCCCGTGTATATACGCCAGGCTCCCTGTATACAATGATCGGCGCTTCCACCTTCATCATGGATCTGCCTCCGCGCACTGCCTCAATCAAAACCATGTTGGCTTCCTTGTCCACAAACGGATGCACCAGCTTCATGCGCTTCGGCTCCAGTTTATAGGTCTTTAAGGCTGTTATAATTTCTGCCAGCCTGTGCGGCCTGTGTACCATATAAAAACGCCCTCCGCTTTTTAAAAGCAGTGACGCCTCCCGGCAGACATCATCCAACGTGCAGAACACCTCATGCCGCGCGATGGCTTTTGGAAGCTCCGGATTTTTCAGGCCGTGATTGTCATTCATGTAAGGCGGATTCGAGGTAACTACGTCAAAAGAAGCCTTGCCGAACAGGCGGCTGGCTTCTTTGATGTCTCCTCTTACGATGTCTACCCGATTCTCCAGCTGATTTAAGCGGACACTGCGGCCTGCCATCTCAGCCACCTCCTCCTGGATCTCCAGACCGGTAAAATGCTTTCCCTTTGTCTTGGCTTCCAGCAGAATCGGAATAATTCCGGTTCCGGTTCCCAGATCTACGGCTACTTCGCCTTCCTTCACCTGGGCAAAACCGGATAACAACACGGCATCCATGCCAAAACAGAAGCCCTTTTTTTTCTGGATGATACGGTAACCGTTTCTCTGCAGATCATCGATCCGTTCATCCTCACCGCAAGTCACATTATTCATTCAGCTTTGATTTTCCTTCCTTCTTCTCCAACGCTTCCAGCTTCTTCAGTTCATGATCCTCAGGCTGCTCATTCTTGCCTTTTCTGCGACGCGGTTTGAACTTCAGCTGCTCCACCTTGTATTCGCGGATTTCTTTCTCATCTTTTTCCACCGTCACAATGACCTTTACCAGCTGGCGCAGCACATTCACGCTTTGCACCTCACCCTTTAAGCCGTCGTCGGTTGTTACATAGTCACCCACACCCGGGAGCTTGCTGTTTAAGTACTCGTAAGTTTCCTCCTCGTTCTTTAAACAGCACATCAGACGTCCGCAAACACCGGAAATCTTGGTTGGATTTAAAGAAAGATTCTGCTCCTTCGCCATCTTGATGGATACCGGTATGAACTCCGACAGATAAGAATGACAGCAAAGGGCTCTTCCGCAGATTCCCACACCACCTATGATCTTGGTTTCATCTCTCACGCCGACCTGACGCAGCTCGATCCTGGTCTTAAACACAGATGCAAGATCCTTTACCAGTTCACGGAAGTCGATACGTCCGTCTGCTGTAAAATAGAAGAGAATCTTATTGTTATCAAAGGTATACTCTACATCAATCAGTTTCATCTCCAGCTTATGCTTGCGGATCTTCTCCTGACAAATTTTGAAGGCATCCTTCTCTTTCTTGCGGTTTGCTTCCTCGCGGGCAATGTCTTCCTTATTTGCCATACGAATGACTGCTTTTAATGGCTGTACCACCTTGTTATCTTCTACATCACGGTTTCCCAGCACGACATGGCCGTACTCAATGCCGCGGGCGGTCTCTACAATAACATGGTCCCCGTTTTTAATTTCCAGCTTTCCCGGAGAAAAATAATAGATTTTTCCTGCTGCGCGAAAGCGAACTCCAATTACTGTTACCATAAATTTCTATCTCCTATCTGTTCCCGGCGTTCTCTTTTTACGGTTCACGCCTGCGATCAATCTGCTCCTTCATCACCAGAAGCATCAGCTCCATGGCAAGCTCCATATTTACATTTGCATCCAGACGGATACGCGCTTTATCGATTGCCTGTAAAATCTTTTCCAGACCCTCGTAAGAACACTTCTGCCCCATCTCATTGATGCTGCTGTACTCATCCTTAAAAATAAGTTGGTTCATGTCCCTCGCTACCTTGTAAAGCAGCACATCCCGGTACCAGAGCTGCATGAAATCCAGACACTCGTAAATATCCAGATTTTCCTCTTTCATCTTGCGAATGTAATCCAGCAGTTCCGAAATATCCATCTCCTTCACATGCTTTAGGAGATGCAGCATCTCCCCATGCAGAAGCTTAAAATCTTCGGACGAAGCCAGCGAAATGGCTTTTCCCAGATTTCCACGTGCAAAAGCCGCATAGATGTCCGCATCTGCCTCCTCCACATGCAGGGTATCGGTTAAATATTTCTTCACGGTAAAATCCCGAAGAGGTTTCAATTTCAGCTGCACACAGCGTGACAGGATAGTCGGCAGAAATGCCTCCTGGTTCGTTGTAAGCAAAAGGATCACCGCATAGGACGGCGGCTCCTCAATAGTCTTTAACAGCGCATTCTGTGCCTGCTGTGTCATCTTTTCCGCTTCATCCACAATGTATATTTTATAATAGCTGCTATATGGCCGGATCATGATGGTGTCGTTGATCTGCTTTCGGATGTCATCGACTCCGATCGTGCCGGGTTTTTCATGAGACACGTAGATCAGGTCTGGATGGCTGCCGCTTAATACCTGTTTGCAGGCGTGGCATTCCATACAGGGTTCGGTTTTTCCCTTCTCGCACAACAGGGTAAGAGCAAATGCATTGGCCAGGGACTTTCTTCCCATGCCTGCCTCGCCGGTCAGAATATAAGCGTGAGAAACCTTATTGTACTCAATCGCCTTCTGAAAATGTTCCTTTATCTGGTCATGACCGATGATTTCCTGAAAATTCAGCATCGCAGTCACCTCACAATCTCTCTAATTTTAAGGCATATCAATCAGAAGTATAACACACTTTTAGCTTTCAGCCAATGCTCCGCATTCCAAATTTCCGGCTTTATCTGCGGTCCTTTCTGTTTTTCCTGCTTCTATTTTCCCGTTTCCTGCCAGATCCGGTCCGCAATTGCCTGCACACATGCCTCCAGCTCCTGATTCTCAAAAGCTTCCGTCACATCCAGCTCCGCCAGACGTTCCGGTGAAAAATCCGCCTCGTCTGCAAGAAAACGTCTGCACAGTTCCGTATATTTCGGCTCTTGCTGCTGTCGTTCTCTGGCAATAGCCCGTTCCAGCCGTACACCGTCATCCACCGTCACATACAGTGGAACCAGCTTCTCTTTTCCATAATATTCCCGTAATTTCTCATAGGAATCCAGCGTACCGATCACCAGATAATCCGCCTGTGCCAGATTGATCTGCCCGTCATCCACAGTGGCGTAGCTCCATGGTCCAAACACTGTCTGATACGTCCGCACTTCTACTACCTTGCCGGACTGCTCCAGTTTTTTCAATTGCTTCTGACCTATAAAATGATACTCTACTCCCTCCTGCTCTCCGTCCCGCATAGGCCGCGTTGTATAAAGTACAATGCTTTTCAACTCCGGGCACAGACTACGCAGCCGTTTATAAATGCTGTCTTTTCCCGATGCGCTCTTTCCCATCAGATAAAAAATCTTCCCCATTTTCATTTCCTCCAGACCGGTTTTATCTCTCTTTCTTTTCCGGTGTCCTGTCTGTTGCTCTGTCTTCTTTTACGACCTGCAGATACTTTATTTCCTGATCCTTCATGCCCTGTACCGGAAGTCCGATATCCCGGTCATACAATACCTGGCTGATCAGCTTCTCTGTCATCCGTTCTCCCGGTGTGATGATCGGGATTCCCGGCGGATACAGATAGATAAACTCGCCTGAAATCCGTCCTGCAGATTCCTCCAGACGAATACATTCTAGCGGAGCATGAAACGCTGCTGCCGGAGTCATGCATATCTCCGGTGCCTGAACGTCCTGTATCTTTTTTTCCTCTACGCAGATCCCTGGCTCCTGCTGCACCTTTGTGCTGACTCTGTCATAATTTCTTCTATATGCTTTTATACTGTTATCTTCAAAATGATTCCCGGCCGTTCCGATGTTCCGATCGATGACAAGTAAAGCCGCAACCAGCCGTTCCAAATGTTCCTCACTGTCCAGAAAGGTCAGTATGGCCACCGCATAATCTGCCCCACACATTTCCATTTCTATCGCATAGTCCCGGCGCAGGCATTCATTCAGGTTTTCTCCTGTCATTTTTCCCTGACAGGAGATCACCAGTTTTGACTCATCCACATCAAATACACCATGAGCACCGATCTGGCTCCGGTCAAGCAGCTTTAGATTCCTCAGGTTTTTCAAACGCTCCCTCACCTTTTGAATGCGCACCGCAAACGCAGCCATATGCTCCGCTCCGTGCTGATGCATCTCAAAAATACACTGCTCCATCACAGCCATAAACACATAGGACGGGCTGCTGCTCTGATACATCTGAAGACACTGTTCCAGACGGTCACGCCTGACCCGCTGCCCCTTCAAATGCAAAACGGCTGTCTGAGTCAGACTCGGCAGCGTTTTATGAAGGCTCTGAATCACCAGATCTGCCCCACACTGCAGTGCGGATTCCGGAAAATATCCATCTCCAAACGAAAAATGCGCGCCATGGGCCTCATCCACAATCAGCGGAATATCATGAGCATGTACCACATCGGCAATCCCGCGGATATCCGAAACCACTCCGTCATAAGTTGGAGACACGATCAGAACACCGCGAATCTCCGGATGTTCACTTAGCTTCTTTTCCACATCTTCTGGTCTTATCCCGCCCTGAATCCCCAATTCTTCTATGATTTGTGGATAAACATACTCCGGCTTCAAGGAATTGAGGATAAGTCCGTGATACACTGACTTATGGCAGTTTCGGCTTACCAGTATGGACTCTCCAGGGCGCATAACCGCACCAATGGCACTTAAAATTCCACAGCTGCTTCCGTTTACCAGATAATACGTATGATCTGCCCCATACACTCCGGCTGCCCACTCCATGGAATCTTTCAAAATCCCCTCCGGATGATGCAGATTGTCAAATCCGTCAATTTCCGTAATATCAATAGAAAACGGATTGGGAAAATCCCGCAGCAGTCCATATTCCATATGCCGCTTGTGTCCCGGCATATGAAAAGCAGCTGTCTCCGAAGCGCTATAACGTTTTAACCTTTCTCTCAGCAATTCCTCTCTTTTCATCCACAAACCTCATTCTTTTTTCCAAACTCTAATATGTGATTGTAACATACAACTCCTTTACATTCCAACCTCTTTTCTTTATAATTGACATGTACTAATAAAAGAAAAGAGATGAATGATCGTGCGTGAAATGGAATTTAAAATGGAGCGCCAGGGCCTGGTAAACATCGGCGATGTGGTTGATGTCACAGAGCGTGAGGGATTCAACTACAGCTACATCATTGAGCCTGCCGTAGCCATGTCAGGCTGCTATAAATCCCGCGATCGCCTGAAATCCAAACAGGGCGTTATCAAAGATATTAAGGAAAATTCCCGTGGATTCTATGTTATTGCGGAATTTGACGAACCGGAAATCTGAAAAAACAAATATTCTTACACAAAAACAGGGTTGTGACGGACAATCAGTCTTCCATCACAACCCTGTTTTTATCAGGAATGATCAAAACTCTGCGCCACATAGGCACCGGTTCTTCTCCTTTTTCCCAATAGCAGTCTTCCCAGTAACAATATACCTGTCCATCCTGCATCATCACAAATTCTACTCTGTCATTACCGGTTGTCTCTTCTCTTTCCCGAAGTTCTTCGTCATTCAGATAACTCATCTGACCTGATCTGGAAATTACCGCAATGACTCCATGACTGCTCTTCCAGTTCTTCGGATTGTAATTTCCATAAAGCTGGTCGCCTTCCTTAGAATAATACAGCTGCCAGATGCGCCCAGGAAAACGCTTATGCAGCTCCTCCACTTCCGCATCCTGTTCAGTCATGGAAATCCGGAATAACTGGCTATACTGCTTGCTGCGTTCCTTGCCCTTCATCCATGCACTGTAATAGATCCAGTCCCCTACAATACAAAAACTGTCGATGGATTTGCCCATGGACTCGAAAAGCGTTTCAGTTCCGCCTTTATTACAGAAAATTGCCTGTCCATTCCCATCTTCCTGTTCCTTCAGATAATAGGAAATACCATCACTCTCCCGGGCTGCAGCCTGAACAGTTTCAATCCGATTGCCGGACATCTTAAAGATTCGATCTCCATACAGGTAATTTCCATCAACATCCGTCTGAAGCTTTCTTCCCAGCGTATCATAAAGATAAATTTCATCCTGTTCCACCGCTGCATAAGTTCCAATCTGCTGTGTCTCAAAAACTGCATCCACACTGATACGCTGCACGGAACCATACTGCATGATATAAATACCATCTTCCCAGAAGGTAAAATTATCAACATCCTGGGCTATGACTTCTATTTCCTGATCACTGTCTGACCGGTACAGCGTATGATACAGAGATGGGTGTACTTTTGATAACTGGCTGTCTTTTCGTTCCGGACACGGCAAATAATAGGTCCAGCCATCCCGGGTCTGAATCTCCTCATTATAATCATGTTCCCCTGCCAGACTACTTTCCGATAATGGTACTGTATACAGGATCTGTCCTGTCTCGGAAAGAATGACAGCTTTATCTCCTAACTGAATCTCTGTATTCTCATTCTTGACTTCCGTTTTCTCTGGCTGCTGAAAGGTCCGCTCAAAAGGGGCCTGCAGTAAATCAAGCTGATGCTTTACCTTCCAGATTCCGACAACAGCAAGTACAAGCGCTGCTGCGAGCAGAAGCAGAGAAATGATTCTCTTTTCCCTTGAAAGCTCTGGCTCTTCCGTATGTTCTCCGTCACCTTCTACAATTCCAAGACGATCCTCAATTTCCAACAACAGAGAAGTTTCATCCAAATTAGTCAGATTCTCTTTTTTCGCCTCTTTAGACTGCATTTTTTCTTCGGCATAGGAAGCCTCGATCATTTCCTTTGTTGCCTCAATGCGGGTCTCTGCAAGAAAATCTGAACGCTTCAGCAGCCAGTCCAGTGGACTCTTCTCTTTCTGAAGCTGTTCCCCTCGCTGATACGCCTCCATATACACCTGAATCAGGAGTTCCTTCGTTTTATCTTCCTGTCCAAAAATCAGCTTGGCATGGCGGTATAATGACTTGTAAGTCAGAATATACAGATTTTCAAACTCATGAATCCATTGATTCCTCTCTGATATACTCTGTGTTTTTGTTCTTTTCATTCTATCGTCTCCTCTTTGGTCAGAGCACGGTCATAGATTAAAACAGCTTTGTTTCACAGGATACCATTACATATGAAACAAAAAGGCGAGAACCTTAACTTAAGGATTCCCGCCTTTTAAATGTACTGAGCGTGCGGGGATTCGAACCCCGGACAACTTGATTAAAAGTCAAGTGCTCTACCGACTGAGCTACACGCCCGTATGCCTTGGACCGGAATCGAACCAGTGACACGAGGATTTTCAGTCCTCTGCTCTACCAACTGAGCTACCAAGGCAAAATTGCGGGGATAGGATTTGAACCTATGACCTTCGGGTTATGAGCCCGACGAGCTTCCAGACTGCTCCATCCCGCGATATTTTTCTGAATGAACTTTATATTTTTGTTCTGTTCATTGAGGTATTATAGTCTCATTCCTCATAATTGTCAA